>QNBC01000044.1 GCA_003641665.1 candidate division TA06 bacterium | reverse complement strand
TGTCTCTTTCGGGCTTGCTTCAAAACCTCTTTTGCCTGCCGGTATAATTCCTACAGCTGAGATAATCATCCTTATAGCATCCGTTGACATAATCCTTTTCTCCAATAGGCATGAAAAGAGTTGGGGTTTTCGTATTTTTCTCGGTATTTTGAATTTGACCATAGTAAGTGGTCTTACATCATATTTAGGTGATCTGCTTTCCTATATAAGACTTGTGGCTCTTGGATTGGTCACGGCAGGTATTGCGGTGGCGATTAATAAAATAGCTTTTATGGCCCTCGGTATTCCCGTAATCGGGATTGTCTTTACGATTTTGATTCTCGTGGGAGGACATCTTTTTAATATTGCAATCAATGCCCTCGGAGGTTTTGTTCATAGTTTAAGGTTACAGTACGTTGAATATTTTTCAAAGTTTTTTATCGGTGGCGGGATTCCTTTTTCACCGCTTAAAAGAGAAACAAAACACATATTAATTAAATAGGAGGATATATGGGTTTAGGAACGTTTTTAGCATTTCTCGGTGTTGCCCTCGCAGCAATACTTCCCGGAATAGGTTCTGTTTTCGGCATTAACTTCGCGGCAAGAGCAGCAGGCGGAGTTTTAACGGAAGATCCCGATAAATTCGGTTCACTCTTCCTCTATGTCGTACTTCCCGGGACACAGGGTTTCTATGGTTTTGTTATTGCATTTTTAATTCTCAATGCGATAAAGGGACTGGGCGATATTTCCGTAATGCAGGGTTGGCAATTATTTGCCGCTTCATTACCTATCGCAGTAACCGGTTTACTTTCCGCCATTTATCAGGGTAAGGTCTGTGTGTCAGGTGTAAATCTTGTGGCAAAAAAACCCGCTCACGCAATGAAGGGTGTCATTTATGCCGCAATGGTAGAGACATACGCCGTTCTCGGTCTCCTTATAAGTTTGTTCCTTATAATGGCAGTAAAATAGGTGCCGTATGGGAGTTGAAAAGATTTCCCAAAAAATTATAAGTGACGCCGAAGCTGAAGCAAAAGAAATTATAAAAAAGGCAAAAGCCGAGGCAAAACAACGGTTAAAAGAGGCGGAAGAGTTCACGAAAAAACACAATAAACAACATCGAATCGCCATTGAAAAAGCAATTGAACAGGAAAAAATGCAACATATTGCCGGTGTGAATCTTGATATAAAAAAAGAGATACTCGGGGCAAAGAGAGCGATGATCGACAAAATAATCGATGATACGTTAACCTCTATAACAGAAACTCCTGAATATAAAAATTTTCTTATAAAAATGATTGACATGGCTATTGAAAACGATGCGGAGATCATTCTCAATAAGGAAGATCTCAAAAAGAACAAGACTCTTATAGAAAAAGAACTCAAAAAGAAAAATATAAAAGCCAAAGTTTCCGATAAGACTATAAACATCAAAGGTGGTTTTATTGTCAAAAAGGGCAAAATCACCGTTGATTGCACTATTGATTCAATAGTAACGGCGAAGCATGATGAAATATTAATGAAAATTAACAGGTTGATTAGCGAATGATAGAAAACTTTAGCGAACTTGTAAGAGATGATCAGGAATACGCCTACGAAACAGGTGTTATTCGTGTTCTTGAAACACGGTTTATCGACCAAACTCATTTAAAGAGAATGCTTGAGGCAAAGAATTACAAGGATGCATTTTCTCTTTTGCACGATACGACATACGGGAAGCACATGAAAGATAAAGCCGATTTTGATGCCGTTCTTGAAGAAGAATACAGATACTTTCTCGGATTTTTCGAGAAATCATGCAAAAACAGATACGTGCTCGAGTATTACAAATCAAGATATGACATCCACAATTTCAAGATGTTCATAAAGTCAAAATTAGCCGGAGCAAAACTCGATTCTTCAATGTTATCTTCTTACGGAACCATTTCGGTGGATACATTCATGAAAGTGTTCGATTCCGAAGAAGAGACATCTCTTCCCGAGCCTTACAATTCATTTAACCGTAATGCTCTCGCCTTCTTTGAAGAATCAAATGATATTGAGATGCTCGACATATACGTGGATTCTTTGTATTTCAGATGGAGACATGAACTTATTAAAAGGAGCAAAAATCTGTTTCTGATTAATCTCGACAGAGAAGTTTTGACATTGACAAATCTTAAATCCTTTGCACGTATTGTGTATTTTAAAAATGGTACATCTACGGAAAGCATTTTTCTTGACGGTGGTTTCATTGGCAAGTCATTTTTTACGGAACATATATCGGAAGGTTTAAATCAGATATGGCATTATTTAAAGAATACCCCCTATGAAAAAATAGTAAAAGACGGTTATTCTTCGGTAGTACAGGAGGGGTCGTTTGCCCTTCTCGAGAAACTTTGTGAAAACAGGTTGGTACATATTGCCCGATCTACTAAATCTGCAATTTTCGGTGTCGAAATTGTCTACTCATTCATGATGGCTAAGGAAAACGAGATAAGGACATTGAGGATCATACTTTCAGGTAAGAAAAACAATGTCTCGAGAAAGATAATAGAAAACAGATTACCGGAGAAGTATTGAGGTGAATATGGCAAATAAAATAGCTGCAATAGGAAAAAGAGATGCCATTCTTCCCTATAAAGCGATAGGGGTAGAGATCTATATAACGGAAGAAAAAAACGAATTTAAAACTATTATAGAGAAACTTGTAAAGGAAGAGTATGCAATTGTTCTCGTAACAGAGGAAATTGCGGAAAAATATGCGGATATTATAAAAGAATACAATGAATATATGATCCCGAGCATTATTCCCGTGCCCGGAACCGAAGGTTCCACGGGCTACGGGGCAAGACGTTTAAGGGAAGCTGTTAAAAAAGCAGTAGGTGCAGATATTTATGCTGAATAAGAGGTGGCTAATATGAAAAATGGAAAAATAATAAAGGTATCGGGGCCTCTTGTCGTCGCAGATAATATGTCCGGTTCGAAGATGTACGATGTCGTATATGTCAGTGATTACAAACTGATGGGCGAGATTATCGAATTGAACGGCGACAGAGCTTCAATTCAGGTCTATGAGGATACAAGCGGCATAGGTGTGGGAGAACCGGTTTATCTGACAGGTGCTCCGTTATCCGTAGAACTCGGTCCCGGATTGCTTGAATCTATTTATGACGGGACGCAGAGACCTCTCGATGTCATCCGTGACGAGTCAGGCGACTTTATCACAAGAGGGATTCAGGTTCATCCGCTTCCGAGAGACAAAAAATGGGATTTCAACCCCGTGAAGAAAAAGGGTGACACCGTAGTGGAGGGTGATATAATCGGAGAGGTAAAGGAAACTGTTATCGTAACTCATAAGATTATGGTTCCTCCCGGTATATCCGGAAAGATAACAGATATTAAGAGCGGGAAGTACACCATTGAGGATACGGTTTGCATCATACAATCCGGAAAGGAAAAGTATGAAATCAAGATGTATCAGAAATGGCCTGTAAGGATACCCCGTCCTTTTAAAGAAAAAATGCTACCCGATGAACCCCTTGTAACGGGGCAGAGAGTAATTGATACATTTTTCCCCATAGGAAAAGGCGGAACAGCCTGTATCCCGGGACCATTCGGATCAGGCAAAACCGTAACACAGCATCAATTGGCGAAATGGGCTGATGCCGATGTTGTTATATATGTCGGTTGCGGAGAAAGAGGAAACGAAATGACCGATGTTCTTCAGGAATTCCCCGAACTTAAAGATCCGAAGAGCGGTCAACCTCTCATGAAAAGAACTGTGCTTATTGCTAACACTTCAAACATGCCCGTTGCCGCCAGAGAGGCTAGTGTTTATACGGGAATAACCATCGCTGAGTACTTTAGGGATATGGGTTACAGTGTAGCCCTCATGGCAGATTCCACATCAAGATGGGCCGAAGCAATGAGGGAAATTTCCGGACGTCTCGAAGAGATGCCCGGCGAAGAAGGATACCCCGCGTATCTCGGAGCCAGAGTTGCAAGTTTTTACGAAAGAGCGGGAAGAATTATAGCCCTGGGAAGTGATAATAGAGAGGGCGCGCTATCGGTAATCGGAGCTGTCTCTCCTCCCGGCGGTGACCTTTCCGACCCCGTTGTTCAGGCAACATTAAGGGTAGTTAAGGTGTTCTGGAGCCTTCAAGCCGATCTTGCATACAGAAGGCACTTTCCCGCAATTAGTTGGCTAAATAGTTATTCCCTTTATTTTGAAAATATCGAAGGGGTTCTTAAAAAGGAAGTCGGCGAGGATTTTATTAATCTCCGCGCCGAAGCAATGAAACTTCTCGAGAAAGAAGCGGAACTTGAAGAGATCGTCAGGCTTGTTGGTGCCGATACTTTATCCTTACCCGATCAACTTGTGCTTGAAGTGGCAAGGTCCATAAGAGAAGACTTTCTCCATCAGAATGCCTTCCACGAAGTTGATACATATGCATCCATAAGGAAACAGTATTTTATGCTAAAAAACATCCTTTTCTTCTATGAAAAAGCAAAAGAAGCTATTAGTAAGGATGTTCATATCAAGACAATTAGAGAACTGCCTATTATGGAAAAAATATCGAGAATGAGATATATAACTGAATCCAAGATCGGTGATCTGGAAAAATTGCACGATGAAATCGACAAAGAGATTACCCGTCTTATAAACAAGTAGAGGTGCAGAGATGTTAAAAGAGTATCAAACAGTTGTCAATGTGCAGGGACCTCTTCTTCTTGTAGAGGGAGTCAGTGGCGTTAAATTCCAGGAACTTGTTGAAATTGAGCTCCCCAGCGGAAAAAAGAATAAGGGACAGGTTCTCGAAGTTGAAAACGACAAGGCTTTGGTTCAGGTTTTTGAAGGAACAACAGGAATTGACATACCTGAAACAAAGATCAAATTTCTCGGAAAGGGTATTGAAATACCTCTTTCAAAAGATATGCTCGGTAGAGTCTTCGACGGACTTGGCAGACCGATAGATAAGGGAGCGGAGATCATTGCCGACAAAATGGCGGATATTAACGGTGCCCCCATTAATCCCTATGCAAGAAGCTATCCCAACGAGTTTATTCAAACGGGATTATCGGCAATCGACGGTCTGAATACACTTGTCAGAGGACAAAAACTTCCGATTTTCTCCGGCTCGGGACTCCCACATAACCGTCTTGCAGCACAAATTGCGAGACAGGCAACGGTTCTTGGGAAAAAAGAGGCATTCGCCGTGGTTTTCGGAGCCATGGGAATTACATTCGAAGAAGCTCAGTTCTTTGTAAACGATTTGAAAAAGACGGGCGCTATCGAAAGAGCCGTTCTGTTTTTGAACCTTGCAAACGACCCGGCTATTGAAAGAATCGCAACCCCGAGAGTCGCCCTTACAACAGCAGAGTATCTTGCTTTTGAAAAAGATATGCATGTTCTTGTGATTCTTACCGATATGACAAACTATTGCGAAGCTCTCCGAGAAATATCGGCAGCGAGAAAAGAAATCCCCGGCAGAAGAGGGTATCCCGGTTATCTTTACACCGACTTATCAACAATTTACGAGAGAGCCGGTAGAATAAAGGATAAGAAAGGGTCAATAACCATGATTCCCATTCTTACAATGCCTGAAGATGATAAAACACATCCTATACCTGACCTTACCGGTTATATAACCGAAGGGCAGATCATTCTTTCCAGAGTTTTGCACCATCAAAAGGTTTCACCCCCAATTGATGTGCTTCCCTCACTATCAAGACTTAAAGACAAGGGTATCGGTAAAGGGAAGACAAGAGAAGATCATGCGGATCTATTTAACCAGCTGTTTGCCGCCTATGCAAGAGGTAAGGAAGCACAGGAATTAGCCGTCATCCTCGGAGAAGCAGCTCTAACGGATCTTGATAAACTCTACTTCAAATTTGCAGAGGATTTTGAGAACAGATATGTTTCTCAAGGTGAATATGAAAACAGAAGTATTGAAGAAACCCTCAATATCGGATGGGAACTTCTTTCTATGTTCCCGAGAGTTGAGTTAAAGAGAATCAGAGACGAATATATCGAAAAGTACCTTCCTAAAAAAGAGGAAAAGAAATGATTCTTAAGGTTAACGCCACAAGAATGGAGCTTCTTCAAATGAAAAAGAAGCTCATAATTGCAAAAAAGGGACACAAACTTCTGAAAGATAAAGAAGACGAGTTGATGAGACAACTTCTCGAAATGATAAAATCCATTCGTGAGCTCAGAAAAGAGGTTGAAAATGAAATTTCAAGTGTCGTCGGACGTTATCAGTTTGCAAAAGCTTCTATGAATAAGGAAACGGAAGATGAGATTTTTCTTATTCCTACAAAGAAAATCAATATTTCCGTTAGAGAAAAGAACCTTATGAGCGTCCGTGTTCCTGAATTTACAAAAGAAGTCGAAGGAAAAATCAGGAGTTATGGCTATGCCTTTACATCCGGTGAACTTGATGCGTCACTTCTTGCCCTCGATAAAATAATGGAAAAGGTTGTATCCCTTGCCGAAAAAGAGAAAACAATACAGCTTCTTGCAGATGAAATCGAGAAGACGAGACGTAGAGTAAATGCATTGGAATACATAATGATACCCAACATAGAGGATACGATAAAATATATATCACAGCGCCTTGCCGAAATGGAAAGAAGTAACACCACACGATTAATGAAAGTAAAAGATATTGTAAGAGCTCATTGATTTATTTTTTTATAAAAAACATTGAAAGGGAGCATCCGGCTCCCTTTTCTTTTTACAAATTTGATTCTCAGTAAATTTTATCTATAAAATCTTCAGGTTTTTCTATTTTGTCTACTATCGTTGCAAGTATTTCCGCTATAAATCCAAGGATAAAAAGAAGTAAACCGGATAGTATAAGAAGCATCGTCAAATAAACAATAGGTCTGTACCCCATATGTCCGAATATTCTAACCAATATTGCTATAAACCCTATGAGAATCCCGAGTAGAACGAGAACACCTCCACTTGTTCCGAAGAGAAGCATCGGTTTTTTCATAAGCGATGTTTGTATTTTAACGGCGACAAGATCAAATAAACCGATAATAACTCTCTTGAATCCTGTAAATTTCGAACTACCGCTATATCGCGGATATAATTTAACGGGAATCTCAGTAACCGTAAATCCCTTTTCAATGGCAAGACTAACAATATATCTGTGCCAATCCTTCCTGAGCGTAAGCGAGTCGAGAACGATTTTCTTCATTATTTTAATCGAGTTTTGATCTGTAATGGGCAAATTGAACAATTTTTTAGATAGATAATTGTAGATTTTTGAAACAAACTTCTTTTCATATTTTCCGATTTTTTTACCCGTAACAATATCGAATCCATCTCTCAATCGTTTGTTTAATCGCGGAATATCCTTTACATCAAACTGCAGATCCGCGGGGAAAAGAACAATGGCATCTCCATTTGCAATCGAATTGCCCGTTATCAACGCCTGGGTGAGCCCGAAATTCTTTCTATGTTTGGCTATTTTAAGTTGCGGGTACAACTCCTTCATTTTTAATGCCATTTCGAGAGTTCTATCTGTGCTCCCATCATCAACAATAATCACTTCATAATTTTCTTCTCTATTTTCAATCATTTCAAACAACTTATTAACTAGAAGCTCTATGTTCCCCTCTTCATTATATGCAGGGACAATAATCGATACGAGATTTTCCATAAGTTAATTATATTAAAATTTTATTCATTAGTAAAGCTATATTTTATTTATCATTTAAATAAGCAAGAAATATTAGCTAAATAAATTTTTGAAATTAAATATGGAAAAGAAAACATATATTCTCTCTAATTCACTTTTGGATTTATTACTGGATCTCAACTTAAAAACCTATAAATATTTTTTATTATTTTTTATATTGCTCAATCATGATCGAAAATAATACGGGAAATAACATTTTTCAATGTGTATTTTTCCACATAGGTTACCCTTCTAATAATATAAACAACAAAAATAAGACTCGATAGAACGATGAACATGCAATTTCCATAGTAGAAATATGTAACAAAAGGAGAAAGAAGAAACCATAAGAAAGAAGCAAAATTAGTCTCTTTTCTAATTATCGAAATAAGAACAATAAAGGGAAATACGATAAGATATCCAATGGGAAAAAGCACAATAGCTATTCCGAGTGATGTAGAGACGCCTTTTCCGCCGTTAAACTCGAGAAAAAGAGACCAATCGTGTCCTATTATAAACATTATTGAAAATAACACTATAAACCAGTCGGGAAAATTATAATATTTGTATGTTATAAAAACAGGTATCGCTGCCTTTGATGCGTCTAAGAAAAATACAAGCACACCGTAAATTTTTCCCACATGCCCTGTAACATTAGCGGCTCCGGGATTTTTACTTCCTATATTTCGTATATCAGTACCTTTGAGTTTTGTGATTATTACGGCAAAAGGAATACTTCCCACAACATAAGCAAACACTAATAGCAATAGATAAAACAAAATCACCATAACATAGCTCCTTTTATTTTTACTATTTTACATATTCTTTTGAGATGTTTCAATAGTATAAACGAGTATTTTCCTCTCTCTCATTAGTTTAATTTTCATCAAATTTCTTGACATAAATTACGGAATATATTAATATAACTCAACGCTATTAGGAGGTTCTTTGATGAATAAATATAGAATAAAATCTCACCCGATATTAAATGTTAAAGAAAGAGAGAAGGTAACCCTCTATTGGAAAGGGGAAAAAATAGAGGGTTATAAAGGTGAAATGCTTGCTTCGACTCTGTTTGCAAACGGCGTCAGAATATTCGGGCATCACCACAAGGACAATTCGCCCCAGGGAATCTTCTGTGCCAATGGACAGTGCTCTCAATGTATGGTAATTGTCAACGGTTTACCTGTTAAATCGTGTATGACCCCCGTTAAAGAGGGAATGAGAGTCGAGCCATTGGAAAATTACCCAAAACTCCCTGAAAGCAATGAAATCCCTGAATTCGGTCCACCACGTATTATCAAAACAGGCGTTCTTATAATCGGCGGAGGACCTGCCGGAATGAGCGCAGCTCACGAACTGGGGAAAAAGGGGATAGATACGATAATCGTTGATGACAGACACAGACTCGGTGGAAAACTAGTCCTCCAAACACATAAATTCTTCGGGTCACAACAGGCATGCTACGCTGGAGAAAGAGGAATTGACATAGCTACAAAACTCGAAAGTCAGGTTAAATCGCATGAATCGATTGATATTTGGACAAACAGTGTGGCTGTCGGCGTTTATGTCGACAAAAAAGTCGGAATATTGAAAGACATGAACGAATATGTTCTCGTCGAACCGAAAACTCTTCTCATCACAACGGGAGCGAGAGAGAAATCCCTCGTTTTCAAAGGAAACACGCTGCCCGGCGTTTACGGTGCGGGCGCATTCCAGACACTCGTTAACAGGGATCTCGTCAGGGCATCCGAGAAAATCTTTATAGTCGGAGGTGGCAATGTAGGTCTCATTGCCGGATACCATGCTTTGCAAGCGGGAATAAAGGTAGTCGGTCTTGTGGAAGCACTGAAAGAAGTGGGCGGTTATAAGGTACATAAAGACAAACTGGCAAGACTCGGAGTTCCGATATATACATCACACACAATCGTCTCGGCAAATGGTAAGGATTCGGTCGAATCCGTCACAATAGCCAAAATCGACGATCATTTCAATATAATAGGAGGTACGGAAAAAACATTCAAGTGCGATACGATTCTCGTTGCGGTAGGACTGAACCCTGTCGATGAATTTTACAAAAAAGCGAAATCGTATGATATGAATGTTTTTTCAGCCGGTGATGCGGAAGAAATCGCAGAAGCATCAGCGGCAATCTATTCCGGAAGAATCAAAGGTGCGGAAATTGCCAATAGAATGCTTTCCCTTGATGAACCCGTCCCCGAAGAATGGAAAAAAACGGGCGATGTTCTCAAGTCGAAACCGGGGAAATTGCATAAAAGACGTATCCCGGAGAAGGAAGAGGGAGTCTTCCCCATAATAAATTGCGTACAGGAAATCCCGTGCAATCCCTGCACAACGGTATGTCCGAAAAACTGCATTAAGCTTGATGGGGATTCCATCATGAACGTTCCCCTATATGTCAACGACGCTTGCATAGGTTGCGAACAATGCGTTGCCATCTGTCCGGGACTTGCTATTACCCTCGTGGATTACAGAAAAAGTGACGATTACGTCGTAGTAACGGTTCCTTTCGAATTCGAAGAGGGTACGATAAACGTAGGCGACAAGGTGATGACAGTTGATATCGAAGGTAATGAAATCGAAGAAACGGAAGTTATCGGTATTAAAAACGTAAAAATCAACAACAGAACACCTCTTATCAAACTCAAAACCTCGAAGGAAAATGCTAAAAACATAGTCGGAATTAAAATTCAGGAGAATATCGTTCCCGAAGATTCGATTGATACATCCGAAATCCCCGACGATGCCATCGTTTGCAGATGCGAGAGAGTAACGGCAGGTGAAATTCGTAAACTTATAAATGACGGAGTTCACGATATGAATCAAATCAAAATACTCACGAGAGCGGGGATGGGGGCATGCGGCGGAAAGACATGCCGACCGATCATCGAAAGGATGCTGAGACAGGCAGGAGTCCCAGAGAATGAAATCACGGTCAGTACTGACAGACCGCTTTTTGTAGAAGTCGAACTTGAGAAATTCGCCAAAGGGGAGGATAAAAATGAATAATTACGATGTAATCATAATCGGAGCCGGCAGCGTGGGCGTACCCCTCGCCCTCCACCTTGCAAAGGATAAGGAAAAAGTACTCGTAATCGATAAGAATCCGAGCCCTGGACAGGGGCAGAACAAGGCAGCAATCGGCGGGATAAGAGCCACGCATTCGGAAATTTCCAAGATAAAAATCTGTTTGAAAAGCCTCGAAATTTTCTCTCATTGGGAAGAGGAAACGGGAGATAATATCGAATGGTTCAAAGGGGGATATACATACCCTGTTTATACGGAAAGAGATGAAAAGACTCTTAAAGATCTTCTTGTGATACAAAAAGAGCACAACCTAAACATAGATTGGAAAAATCCCGATGAAATAAGGGAAATCATACCCGAAATCAATCCCGACGGACTCAGAGGCGGAACATTTTCCCCCGATGACGGCAGCGCTTCACCCATGCTCACCAACTTTTCAATGTACAAAAAATCGGTAAATTACGGAGCGGAATATCTGTTCCGCGAACGAATCGAAGAAATCGTGATTGAAAAAGGCAAGGTAAAAGGTGTAAAAACGGACAAAGGGTCATACAACGCCCCCGTTATAGTAAACGCCGCAGGAGCATACGGGAAAGAAATCGCAAAAACAGCCGGAATAGATGTCCCCGTCGAACCTGAATCTCACGAAGCGGGAATAACAGAAGCGTACGAGCATTTCCTCGATCCCATGGTTGTGGATATAAGACCGGACAAGGGCTCCAACAACTATTATTTCTATCAGCATAAAACCGGACAAATCATTTTTTGTATCACTCCGGACCCCAATTATCCCGGGCACAACAGAGAATCTACATCATCTTTCCTTCCTATGGTTTCCAAAAGACTCATAAATATAATGCCCAAACTGAAAAACGCTCGGGTTAGAAGAATATGGAGGGGCTTATATCCCATGACTCCGGACGGTTTCCCCATAGTAGGGAAAGTCAAAGAGGTTGAAGGGTACATTAATGCTGTAGGTATGTGCGGGCAAGGATTTATGCTCGGTCCGGGGCTCGGATACTATCTTTCGAAATTTATAGAGGAAACATTACCCGAAGAAGATTACGATATATTCGATCAACTTACACTTTACAGGCAATTTGCGGGCGATGAAGCATTAAAGTAGTGTTTTACACACGACCGTTTTGCTCTTATGGCGGTCCTGATAAAGTAACGGTGTTTTTCGCATGTTAACCTCATTTTCCAGAAATCGCTACGGAAAAAGGTTTCCGCCAATGCCGTGCGAGTAACAATAATCCGACTCGGGAGGATTGATTAATGTCCGAAATAACGGGAATATTTTCAAAGAACAAATCTGAAATCAAGAATTTTGTCAACAACAAATCGGAAGGAGAAATCATTGTCGCAAATAACAATTTGGCAATAAGAATCAGAGGGTTAAAAAACAAAACGTACTTTTACAAAACTTACGGAGACAGAGGATGGATTTCTCTCGGAACGGGTTTAATCGAAAAACACAATAAATTTAAAATAATAAACGCCGAGTTGTGGGACGAAACATATTCCTCCGGACATTTCCCTAAAGCCGGTCATTTCCTGTTTATTACATGGGATGAAAACAAATTGAAAATAAAAAACGATTCTCTCGGAGTGAGAGATTTCTACTACTACCAAAAGAACAACACACTGGTTTTTTCCACAAAAGTCAACGAAATAGTGAAATCCTTTTCCGATTTTACAATTGATTTTGAAACGATAGGCGGTGATTATATTCTCGGAGAAAGGTTGTCTTACAAGACGGAAATAAAAGAGATAAAGAAAATCGGTCCCGATACGATTGCCGAATTTACTCAGAATAGAATACTCATTTCCAAACAATATACATTATTGGATAGAGATAAATCACTATACGGTAATATATCGGAATATTTCAAGCAACTCTTCACCATATCCGACGATTATAAAATATCTCTCGGTCTATCCGGTGGCGTGGATTCGAGAATACTACTCGCATACCTCCTTCGCAATAAAATAAATTTTACAACGCATTCTTTCGGGTTAACGAACGATAAAGACAATATTGTGGCAAGGCAAATGGCTGATAAAATCAGTTTTGAGAACCATATTTATA
>QNBC01000043.1 GCA_003641665.1 candidate division TA06 bacterium | reverse complement strand
GACTTTATTTTGAAAAATGAAATTGAGGCTCTATGTACCGATATTAATTATACCACGGAAGAGGGAGATTTTGGTAATAAGGGATTTATAACCGATTTTGTCCGTGTAAATAATAATAAAACCACTCTTTATGCTTGCGGACCCACACCTATGCTTAGATCATTACACAAGAAAACAATCGGAATCCCCTCTTACTACTCCTTCGAAGAGAGAATGGCATGTGGAGTGGGCGTATGTCTCGGTTGTGCAATAATGGCAAAAGACGGTAAATACAGGTATGTTTGTAAGGACGGTCCTGTATTCCCGGGAGATGAAATATTTTAGATGAACGGAAAATTAAAGGTTAAAATCAAGGATATAGAATTCAATTCACCTGTAATCGCCGCTTCAGGGACATTTGGTTTTGGTGTTGAGTATTCCGACATAGTAAATCTCAGTGACTTCGGAGCAATAGTAACGAAGGGAATATCTTTATTACCGAAAGAGGGGAATCCTCCGCCAAGAATCGTAGAAACCCCTTGCGGACTGATAAACTCCATTGGACTTGCAAATCCAGGGACCGATGCTTTTATAGAGACATACAAAGAAGTATACGAGGATTTTCCCACAAAAGTCATCGTTAATATCGGAGCGGAAACAGAGGAGGAATTTCTTGAAATTATCGAAAAAATAGAGAATATCAACGTAGTAGGTTATGAGATAAACATATCTTGCCCCAATGTTGACAAGGGTGGAATGATGTTTAGTGAAGATCCAAACCGGACATACTCATTAATTCGCCATATAAGAAAATCCACCCACAGGTTGGTTATTACGAAACTCTCTCCAAATTTCTGCAACATTAAAGAACTGGCAAAAGCATCTGAAGAAGCGGGAAGTGATGCAATCTCATTAGTCAACACATTCCTCGGTATGAGTGTTGATATAGAAACAGGATTCTCCGGAATAGGTAAACTTTTCGGAGGATTTTCCGGACCTGCTATAAAACCAATGGCACTTAAATTGGTCTATGATACTGTAAAAACAGTCAAAATCCCCGTAATCGGAATGGGTGGCATAAACAACGGCTCTGATGCTACCGAATTTTTGATGGTCGGAGCACAGATGATTCAGGTTGGAAGCGCTATTTTCAAAAATCCGCAGATTGCATTCGATATTAACAATTTTCTTGAAGGATACATTGAAAGAAAAGGCTTTTCAAACATAAATGAAATAATAGGAACTTTTAAAGGGAGTAGATATGAATGAGCGATTGATAGTTGCACTCGATGTCCATAATATCGATACTGCCAGGAATATCCTCGACGAATTGGACGGCATTGTTTCGTTTTACAAAATCGGTATGCAACTGTTTACGAAATTCGGACCTGATATTGTGGAAGAGGTGAAGAGAAGAGGAAACAGGGTTTTTCTCGATTTAAAATTCCACGATATTCCAAACACCGTAGCAAATGCTGTGTATTCCGCAGTTGATATCGGGGTGGATCTTCTCACAATTCATACATTGGGCGGTTTCGAGATGATGGAGCAGGCAATGAAAGCTGCTCTTGATGGTGAAGATAAAAAATTACGCATAGTAGGTGTTACCATGTTAACGAGTCTCAGTGATGCCTTTCTTAAGGATATACTCCAAGTTTATGATAAATCGATTAACGATATGGTTTTAATTCTTGCAAAAGCGGCTAAAAGTGCCGGATTGGATGGTGTTGTTGCGTCGTCCTTCGAGACGAGGAAGATAAAAGAAGCATGCGGGAGCAATTTTCTGGTGGTTACCCCGGGAATCCGACCAATCGGTAATGATCCGTTTGATCAGGTAAGAGTAGCAACACCCGAACAGGCTATTAAGAACGGAAGTGACTATCTTGTTGTGGGAAGACCTATTATCAAGGCGGATGATCGGGCAAAAGCCGCTATGGATATAGTAGAACAGATGAAAAGAGGAGCAGAATAATGCAAGATTTCGGAAAACTATTGGAAGAATTGGGAGCCATTAAGAGAGGACATTTCGAGCTCACTTCCGGTTTACACTCTGAGTTCTATGTTGAAAAATTCAGGTTGCTTGAGAAACCGGAGATCTCCACTATTTTTTGCAAAAACATAGCAAACCGTTTTGCTGATAAGGCAATAGATACCGTTGCCGGACCAACCACAGGCGGCATCATCATAGCATACGATGTTGCTCGCTACCTCGGTAAAAGAGCGATATACGCCGAGAAAGAAAACGGGAAAAGGGTATTCAGAAGAGGATTTGATATTAAGCCCGGTGAACGAGTTCTTGTTGTGGATGATATTCTAACAACAGGCGGTTCCATTGTAGCGACGGCAAAAGCCGTTGAGGAAAAGGGAGGAGAAGTTGTATCTCTCGCTGTTTTCGTAAACAGAAGTTCGGGAGATGTTTCTCTTCCATACTACTTGTACTCGGTTTATTCTCTATCCATTGAAAAGTATGAACCGGGAAATTGTCCCCTTTGTAAGAAAGGGATTCCTCTTGAAACGCCGGGGAGCAAACACCTGTAATGAAATATTCTCACCTGCTCTCTGATTGCAATATTTGCCCTAGAAAATGCGGTGTTAACAGGCTAAAAGGTGAAAAGGGAGTATGTGGTGTTATAGGGGAAAATGTAAAAATAGCGAGTTTTAATATCCATCACGGTGAAGAACCCCCCATATCCGGTTATAACGGTTCGGGAACAATATTTTTTTCCGGATGTAATTTAAAGTGTGTTTATTGTCAAAACTACCCGATAAGTCAAATGAGATACGGCAAAGAGTATTCCATAACCGAACTTGCCGAAATTATGTTAAATCTCCAAGATAGAAAAGCACACAACTTAAATCTCGTTACGGGAAATCACTATATCCCACAGATCATTGAAGCCATCGAAATAGCAAAAAAGAGAGGACTCACAATACCTATTGTTTATAACACAAGCGGATATGATCTTACGGACACATTGAAACTTATGGAAAACCATATCGATTTATACCTTGTAGACATGCGCTATTCTAACGATGAATTTGCGGTAAAATATTCTTCCGCGCCTAATTATACAGAGATAAACAGGCAAGCGATTATCGAGATGTACCGACAAAAGGGTGATTTAAAAACTAGGAAAGACGGTATTGCAAAGAGCGGAGTAATTATAAGACTATTGGTTTTACCGGACAATATTTCTGGGACAAGGAAATCATTGAAATTCATACGCAATAATATAGGCACCGATATCCATTTGAGCATAATGGATCAGTATTTCCCCACATATAAAGCCAAGAAATTTCCGGAACTCAATAGAAAAATTTACGAACGGGAATATGGTGAAATCGTTGAATTTGCCGAGAAGTTATCTTTGACAAATGGATGGGCACAAGAATCCGTAATAAGAGGTGATTATGATAAAAGTTGAGATCTACAACAAAACAGGGATAAAAAATCCTCAGGAAGAAAATATAAAATCCAATCTTTCAGGTATAGGCATTAATGAAAAAATGCCTGTACGATTTATAAAATGCTTTTACTTTTCCAATGATAACATAGAATCAATTGAAAAAATTATAAATGAAATAATCATCGACCCGATAATAGAGGAATACGAAATCTCCGGGAATCCCTCTTTCCCCGACAACTCTGTGGAATACGCTTATAGACCGGGTGTTATGGATCCCGTTATTTTGACATTGAAAGAAACAATTTCACATCTCGGTATTTACTATTCGGGTGATATAAAACGATCATTCAAAGTCATATTTCCGGAGAGTGTAAACTCCGAGATAACGGATTACATAGCTAACAAGCTACTTATAAATTCTACCGTCCAATACCGTTTGACATCACCCCCCACATTTAGAGAAGGGGTTGATATCGAATTTCATCTTGTGGAAATCGATATTTTAAATATGGATGATTCGGGACTAAAGGAGCTGAGTGAGAAGATGGTGCTTTCCCTCAATATGGAAGAGATGAAAACGATAAGAAATTACTTTAAAAATATCGGTAGAAACCCCACTGATGTGGAACTCGAAACAATTGCACAAACGTGGAGTGAGCATTGTAAACACAAAACGTTAAACGGCAACATAGAATTTAACGGTAAAATAATTAACGGACTGCTAAAAAATACGGTTTTCAAAGCTACAACAGAGTCAAAACGAGATTTCCTTGTATCCGTCTTTAAAGATAACGCAGGGATAATTAAATTTGACGATAAAAATCATATCTGTTTTAAAGTGGAGACCCACAATCACCCATCGGCTCTTGAGCCATACGGCGGAGCTGAAACCGGCATAGGCGGTGTAATTAGAGATATTATGGGAACCGGTAGAGGTGCAAAACCTATTGCAAACACAGATGTTTTCTGCTTTGCTCCTCCCGAATATCCATACTCGGAGCTGCCCACCGGCATTCTCCATCCTAAGAGAGTGGCAAAGGGAGTGGTAGCCGGAGTCAGAGATTATGGAAACAGGATGGGTATACCTACGGTAAACGGCTCGATACATTTTCATAATGATTATTTAGGAAATCCTCTTGTTTTCTGCGGTTCCATAGGTATTATGCCGGTGGGAACGGAGACAAAAAAGGTGCGCCCGGGCGAAAAAATCGTCCTTGTTGGCGGAAGAACCGGCAAAGACGGCATTCACGGGGCTACATTCTCATCGGTTTCACTCCATGATGAATCCGAGATTACAAGTTCCAATGCGGTTCAGATTGGTAATGCCATTACGGAGAAGAAGGTACTTGATGCCCTTCTCGAAGCCCGTGACAAGAATCTATACACAGCGATTACCGATTGCGGAGCCGGTGGTTTATCCTCTGCTGTAGGGGAAATGGGAGAGGAAACAGGAGCAAAAGTAGAACTTTCAAAAGTCCCATTAAAATATAAAGGTCTCTCCTACTCGGAAATATGGATTTCAGAAGCTCAGGAACGAATGGTGATTTCCATAAAAGATGAAAATCTGGAAGAAATCAGGGAAATATTCGATAAATACAATGTTGAATTCACCGTTATAGGCGATTTTACGGATGATAAAAAGTTGCATCTCTTCTATAAAGGAAATAATGTTCTCGAACTCGATATGGAATTTCTGCACAATGGACTTCCCAAAATCACAAAAAAGGCAAAATATGTTCCTCGAGAGCAAAAAAAAGAAAACCATACAGTTAAAAATCTCAAGGATACAATCCTATCCGTTCTCGGTAATTGGACGGTAGCAAGTAAAGAATGGGTAATCAGGCAGTACGATCATGAAGTCCAGGGAAAAACGGTAGGAAAACCGTTGAGTGGTAAAAATTACGATGGTCATCAGGATGCTTCCGTCTTAAAACCTCTCTATGACTCATACAAAGGAATTGTTGTAGCAAATGGAATTAATGTTCGATACGGAATTCTCGATCCTTACAAAATGGCACAAAATGCCATCGATGAAGCAATGAGAAATATCGTATCAGTAGGCGGGAATCCCGAATATACCGCTATCTTAGACAATTACTGTTTCGGCAATCCTGACAGAGAAGAAATACTCGGTGATATCGTAATGGCTTCAAAGGGAATGTACGATGCCGCAAAATTCTTCGATGTCCCGTTTATTTCAGGTAAAGACAGCCTCTACAATGAATTTAAATTAAAGGATAAAACGATTAATATTCCTCCGACGATACTCATATCGGCAATAAGTGTAATCGATGATATAAGGGATACAATAACATCCGATTTCAAATCCATTGAAAACCCCGTTTACATAGTAGGTGACACATTGGAAGAGATGGGAGGCTCGATTTTATACGACACTATTGGCATGAATGGCGGAATTGTCCCTACAATCAATCTTGAGAGAGCAAAACATACACATATCGCCTTATATCGGTCAATAAAAGATGGTGCTATTGCTGCATGTCACGACATAAGCGAAGGCGGAATAGCCATAGCTGCAATCGAAATGGCAATCGGTGGAAGATGCGGTTTCGACTTTGACCTATCTAATATTGTAAGCCGGAATTGTGATTTCATTACCGCACTATTTTCCGAGTCAGCTTCACGCTATATTGTAGAGGTTAGAAACGAGGAAAGATTTTTGAAAGAAATGAAAGAGATCCCAATTTATAAAATAGGTTATGCAACAAAAGGTGAAACAATGCAATTCAAATTCAGAGGAAACAGTCTGGATTTGGATATTAAAACGGCTATAAAACAATGGAAAAGGGAGCTGAAATAGTATGAAAATAAGAGCTGCTCTTCTATACACGGAAGGAACAAATTGCAATCTGGAGACAGAGAATGCTTTTAAATATTTGGGAGTCGAGACGGAAACGTTAATCCTGAACAATGTCATAAAAAACAAGGGAAATTTTGATAAGTATCATATAATTGCCATACCGGGAGGATTTTCATATGGGGATGACATTTCAGCCGGTAAGGTATTCGCCACTCTACTCATGCATTATAAACTTGAAGAAATAATGCGTTTTATTTCACAGGGAAAATTAATAATAGGAATATGTAACGGCTTTCAAGTTCTGGTTAAAACCGGCCTCCTCCCAAACACTTCGGCTACCATAAAAACAGAATCAACGCTAGCCTTTAATGACTCGGGTGTCTTCATAGATAAATGGGTAAATCTTAGAGTTAACAAAAACAGCGTTTCCAAATTCATAGGCACAGATTTACCCGATATAATTGAATTGCCCATAGCCCACGCAGAAGGGAAATTCATAGCTCCAGGTGATGTATTAAACAAGATGATCTCCAATAATCAAATTGTTTTTCAATATTCCTCATCGGATGGAAATGTCGATGAAAAGTATAATCCGAACGGCTCGATTATGAATATTGCCGGCATTTGTGACAAAACAGGACAGATTCTCGGTTTAATGCCCCATCCCGAAAGGTTTTCTTCCGCATATCAACATCCAGCATGGCAAAGATTGGGACTTAAAGAAGAGGGAACGGGACTTTTATTATTTAAAAACGCTGTGGATTATATAAAAAACAATATTATTTAATAGTATGAACATGAAGAAAATTAAACAGGAATTGATGCGAAAATCCGCTGAAATGCTTAAAACAATGCGACAGAGAAGATCGGTTAGGTCTTACAAGAGTATCGCACCCCCCATAGAGGTCATTGAAAATTGCATTAATATAGCAGCAAGCGCTCCCTCCGGAGCCAATAACCAGCCATGGACATTCATTCTTGTTAAGGATAAAAATATCAAATCACTCATAAGAAAAGAGTCTGAAAAAATAGAAAAAGAATTCTATGAAAAACGGATAACAGATGAATGGCGAAATCAACTGTCTGTTTTGAATACGGGTATTTCAAAACCATTTCTTGAAGAGGCACCATACCTTATATGCATCTTTGTTCAGAGATACCATATCGATAAAAACGGAAATATTATTAAACACTACTTTCCATTCGAATCTGTCGGTATTGCTACAGGTTTTCTTATTTCCGCTCTCCACAACCTTGGAATTTCCTGTTTGACATATACTCCGAGCCCCATGGTTTTCTTAAATAAAATTCTCGGTAGACCGAAAAATGAAACACCTTTTATGATTTTGGTTGCAGGATATCCAAAAGACGATTACAAACCACCGGAATTAGCAAAAAAAGAATCTAAAGATTACCTAATTATAAAATGATTTAATGTATCCCTTTGAGAATATTCACAACAATATCAGGTGCATGTATTCTCCCTACCCTTAACATCACAAACATATTCATTGTAAAACTCAAGAAAAAATGCGATAGTACCGCAGGATAAACGGATTTAAAATAGACCGTTAAATACCCCAACAATATACCGCCAAAAATGGAGCTATAAATCTCCGTTTGAGGCTTTCCGTAATGAGCCAAAGAAAAAATAATCGTACTTATCGCTATGGCAAGGAAGAGACCCGTTTTTTTTCTTAAAAGGGGAATCAAAAATCCTCTGAATAAAAATTCCCACGAAAACATAAATATGAGAAAGGACAACTCATAGAAAAAGATTTCGCCATTTGATTTAATGTAATACTTATAGAGCGGGTAAATTCTGATATACGCTTTTTTCGATGAAAAATATGCCGTCCCGATTACAATGGTTATAAAAACGATCAAGAGAATGGGTACCCATATCTTCCATCGACCGAGCCCGAGATAAAACAGATTGTACTGATTATATGATTTTAGAAGAAATAATGTGTATAAAAGTGACGTTATGGTAAATACGTACAACAAACCAATCAAAATACCTCTGTATTTAAAAATCGCAAGTAGCAAAATATCAATAAGAATCAATGGTATAGTGACATATTTCAAAGGAGATTCCAATTGATACTTAACTATGTTATAAATCAAAACAGGCAAAACAAAGAATAGTAGAAGCGATTGCGATATCCAAATAGCAGGGGGATGCCATAACATTTGGTTAATTGCGAAAACAAGAGCGAACGCGAGATAAAGTAAAACCGATCCGATTGCTATGGATTCAAGGTTATTTCTATTCATTAACCGCCTGAAATAAAAGGAATTAACGAGATTTCATCATTGTCGTTGATTACACTGTCTTTTGTTATTGCTTTACCGTTTTTCTCAACAACAAAAACATATTTTTCCGGAATTCCTACTTTAGAAAACAGTTCCACAATAGTTATAGGTTCCGGAACATCGATTTTTAGATAATCCTTATCACCAATATACTGTTTTAAAATCCCGTAAGCTTTTATTTTCATCAATAAAAAAAGAGGGGGGAAAATCCCCCCTTTTATTTAAATACCAGCTGCAAGCTTTTCATCTACGATATCAAGGAGATCAAGCGATGCAAGTTTGACAGCGGTAGGTGTACTGTCTTTTGACCAACCCCGAGCCATATAATATTCATCAAGCATATGTTGCAGTTCCTCTTCGCTCACATAAGCACCTTTCGAAACACCTTTCGGTATGGGATTATGTGTAACTCTATAAGGTAACGTATCGTACTTTCTATCGATTCCTTCGCGAATATTGAACATCTTTTGAAGGTTGTAAACCCTCTCTCCTATGGTCATAACATCAGCGTCGATCATATCATCGCCTGTTATGGCATTGTTGAGTTCAGGTATCCCTTCAAGGAAATACATGTGTCTTGAAAATTTACACAAACCGAAAATATCATATGTTGTTGCCAGATCTTCCGCTGTTTTCACCTCAAATCCTTTCCAATCGCTACTCAGCCTGTCAATTCCTTTGTATTTCCACCAACTTCCACCGAGTTCAATACCATACACGCCGGCGGTTAAATGGCATGCACCTCTTATGGAAACGGCAAGGGCAAGAGCCATTCCCTTAATACCTCTCACATCATAGGCAGGTAGCTCAAGGCCCTTTATATTAATGGCAAATTGATCCGAATTCTTCCCGAGTTTTTCAGCCGCTGCTTTTGTACCGTCTGCAAGGAGTTCACCTATATAGCCCTCTCTCTTTGCCATCTTCTTCAGTACCTCAATAGCAGCATCGGCATTACCGAAAGTCAATTCGATTCCTTCCATTTTGTCCTTGTCAAGTAACCCTTTTTCGTATGCTTCCATAGCCCATGCAATCGTAACTCCGGCAGATATGGCATCAAATCCTTCTCTATCGCAAATTTCATTCATCTTTGCAACGGCTTCGACATCATCAATTTCCAATACACCACCGAGAGAGTATAAAACTTCATACTCTATACCATCCACTTTTGTCCCTGCATATTTTCCTTCCTTGACTTCAATTATTCTGCCACAGGGTTTTGTGCATGTGGGGCACGGATGATGTCTTACCGTATACTTGGGAGACCAATAATAGGGATCTATGTGCGACTTTTCTCCCTCTTTCAGATTATCATATACGGACTGGAAATATCCCCACTGCCAGTTTCTTGAAGGGAAAGTGCCTCTCTCCCTGTTCATCCAATCGTAAAATTCTCCCGAACCGTAATCCATATCGGCTTTTGTTGCAGGATGTTCTTTAATGATATTTACCCATTTTTTATTCAACTCTTTCAATTTTTCAGGATCCGCAAAATCTATTTTTTTATCCCCTTTCATTATTATGGCTTTGAGATTTTTAGAACCGAAAACAGCTCCGCCGCCTGCTCTCGCCGCCTGTCTTTCTTCAAAATCAATCCCGGAAATTTTACTGAGGTTTTCGCCCGCTTGTCCGATGGCACATGTTCTGTACGTTTTACCGTATTTTTCTCTCAATTTATCCTGTGTTAAAATAGCATCTATTCCCCTGTATTCTTCCGCATCGATAAATTCGACATTTTCGTTATCAATTTTCAATGTAACGAGTTTATCACTCTTGCCCTTAATAATAATAGCATCTACTCCTGATTTTCTCATTTCCACACCAAGGTATGCGCCGACTATTGCCCTTCCGAAACCACCTGTTAAAGGAGATTTGAATGTCATAGCCGATTTCGAACCGGTTGGAATACCTGTACCAACAAAAAGACCGGGCGAAAAAACAATCACATTCTCAGCTCCCAACGGATCGATTTTACTTTCCGTTTCTTTGTAAAGAAAGTAAGTGGCAATCCCCAATCCCATATTGTATTTTTTATATACATCATCATTTACGGGAACTATCTCCGTCTTTTTTGTACTAAGGTCGATTTTCAGCACCTTATTCCATACACCTTTCATGAGTACCTCCTTTTATTGCTGCTATATGATATAATATTTACATATTTCTGTCAATCAATTACTGCCTAAAAATTTATATATAAATCTAATATTTGCCGTTATCGAATTACCGGTTCCCGCTTCGTAGAGATCCCCTACTTCAACATTCAATTCCATCTTTTCTGTTTTGTAGCCAAAGCCGATTTTGGGACAAATGTAATGTTTTACATTTCCGGCAAGAAAATTTTTGTCGGGAAACTCCTCCTCTCTGAATCCTCCCCCGGATGGCCACGTTATATCCAAACGCCCCTCTCCCTTCCTTTTAAATGTTCCTTTGAAATAGAGCGAATAACTACCGATATTTCTCTTTATATTAAGGTAAACTCTATCAAAATCGTTACCCTCTTCCGTTCCGATTGGAAATCCGTATGCGGTATATCTCCCTGCAGGGGCATATAATCCGTATACCCACCTCGAGGCAATGGAATATTCCATTATAATATCAAAGTCCCCTATAACGAAACTATCTCCGGTGGTAAATGCAAGATGATTCGGTTCATTCATATCGCTGGGAGGATTATCATACTGGAAATCATCGATTAATAATTCAAGATAAAAATTATGATTCCTCATCTGCCGTTCCAAAGACAAGTCCCAGAATAGATTGGTAGGAATCGTATTCCCTTCATCGGGATCGTTCCATTGAAGCACATACATCACATTCAGAGGGTTTAAAAATTGTAGCGGAAAAGATTCTCCGTCTTTATAGTAAATAAGTGCAACTTCCGATAAGGCTATCTTTGTTTTTTTAATCAAAAATTCAATTTTATGCGCGGAAATAAATCGGTTGAAGTGGTATTTTGTCGTAGATGTATCACCGACAACATCGTTCAGAGTCGTATACATACGATTTAGAAGTATGTACGCACATGTCATCTCTACATTTTTATATTTTAATCCGTACATGACATTGTTCACAGGTAAATACCCCGAAAACAGAAGAGGAGAAACACCTTCTCCCCACCTCATACTCTTCTTTCCTGCCTCCATAAAAAAGATACTGTTTTCATACGATATATAGCCGCTCTGCATGTTCATCCCAACAATATTTTTAAATAACATTCTAGGGGGAAGCGTTGTATCTATAAATTTCAGATTGGGTTGAAAAACAACGGAAAATCCGCTCGTGTCCAAAGAAATATAGGGTTTAACGGAAAACAAATTCAAGCTGTCTTTTTCATAATTAAAATCAACCCCAATATTTATCGAGGCATTGAGCAATAACGGAAGTAAAAAAATGAATATATAGCTAAAAACTTTCACAGATTGTATCCTATGATCAAACGATAATACCGTCAATAGTAAATCTCCTTGTTCGCAAAATATAATGTAAATTCTTTATTTCGCCATCCCCCCCGAAAATCTTCTTAATACAAATGTATTGATTAGGATCCACAAAAGCCACAGTACAAAAACAATTATCGTACTTTTCTTTTTATCCAGTTTTGTAATAACACCGAGTCCCAAACCGATTAAAGAAAGATTCCATAGAGTAAATATTTCAAAGCTATTCAAAAAGGAGAAAAGGGCGCTTCCCTTATCAAGATTCGGTAAAAATACGACTAAACTTGTATACACATCCGATGAATGTTTCGCCAAAGTTAACAGGGTTTTTACGATTATACCCAACGATGTAATAATACCCGCCCAGACCGTAAGAGAAAACATTTTTCTGAATTTGATTTCATAACCGGTTACTATAATTGTAAAATAAAAAATCGCGGATTTCAAAAGGAGATAGATCGGCGTTGAAATCAAGGCACCAATAATCGATCGAATAAGAATATTTGATGTCGTCAGAATCTTTGTTTTTTGAGCATCAGAGAGATTTTGAATAGCAGGGTTGGACATTATCGCATTTATCTTTTCCGGAATTACTATGGAAGGAAACGTTATAAGTATGTAACCGATGGATATTACGATTAGTGTCGTTAAAGGAAGCCACCATGTGGGGTTCTCATCTATATAAGCAAATGTTTTATTCGGGGAAATAATGATATTCCAGATCTGCTTTAAATCTTCGATAAAATCGTATTTGCTTTTACTTTCCACATTTTCGGATACTTTTACTGTTTCATTATCACCTGTTACCATAGTTCCTCCTATATTATTGTTTTTG
>QNBC01000042.1 GCA_003641665.1 candidate division TA06 bacterium | reverse complement strand
GAAGCCATTACTTGTCCATTTGGTTCCGTTGGATAAAGAGGGCACTCTCCGCATATGGCTTTTGACTTATGATGTATTTTGATTTCACTTTCGATAATTGAGGTTTTTAAGCAATTGTAATGTATCCCATTTTTTATATCCATTATAAATCTATTGAACTCTTTGTCAAAGCCAAAACTATTGTAATTAACCGGTTTCATATTTTTGTTGAATAGAATTATCCAAACAGCTCTATAACCACGTGTGTTTCCCAAATGGTATACAACGTTGTTAAGTAACTCCTTTTTTGTAGTATCCGTCATCGCCGATTGATTGATTTTCAGAATTGCTTCAAGAACAGCATTCAGATGTTGAATTCTATTTTCCAATTGCATTTCTTTTGTTATATCGAAAAATGAAATTTTATAACCCCTTATTATATCTTTGGGTTTAATCGGGTGAATAATAAATTTTATATATTTTTCCTTTTTCCCTTGAGAATCTATTTTAACTATTTTTTCAATTCTTTCCCCTGTTTCCAGTTGCTCGATAAAACTGAATTTTTTATTGGAAAAAATTTTTTCCAATAAATCCAATGTTATTTCTTCTCCTTTTTTAATTAATGGAGTAATAAAATTACCGAAATTCTCATCAAAATCTTTTATTGTTCTATTGGCATTTAATTTTAAAACACCCCGAATTTTCATAATTTCCAAATTGACCTCTTTTAATTCGTGATTATAACATTTTGACGAATGAAAGTCAAAGAGAAAAGAAAAAGCTCCTCAGGAGGGATTTGAACCCCCGACCAAGTGGTTAACAGCCACCTGCTCTACCACTGAGCTACTGAGGAGTGTCAGAAATATATAATATAAATTGGGATAAATGTCAACAAGTTTTTAGTCCGAAAATATTTAAATGTTAAAATATATGAAATATCGTGCTCTATGTATATGCAGCGGTGAAGTATTTTTTCGAAATAATCTTATGTAAATTTTTCATATTGACAAATCAATTTTCTTATTTTATTATTTTTTATAACTAAAAGGAGGTTGTATGAGAAAGCTATCATTTTTCGCTCTTAGTGCATTAATTGCGCTATTATTTTATTTACCGTTAAATGCAAGTTGGACTTACATGGTTTACATTGCAGCGGATAACAATTTATCCAGTTATGCTAACTCGGATATTTCAGAAATGGAACAGGCAAGCGATAATTCCAATGTAAATATTATTGTTTTGGTTGATCAAAGCGGAAATGGAGATTCTAAAATAATTAAGGTTCATAACGGTGGATACGATGTGATTACGCCGACATCCGCATCATGGTGGCCGTCTGACAACGAATTGAATACAGCGGATTGGAATACGGCAAAGGATTTCTTCTTATGGGCTATGCAAAACTACCCGGCGGATCACTATGCATTGACATTTTGGGATCACGGCGGGGGTATATTCAAAGATAATAACGAAAAAAAACCTGGACCTAATTCAAGAGCTGTTTGCTGGGATGATACTAACGGGGGAAGCGATTACATTAGTTCCGGGGAAGTAAGACAAATTTTGCAAGCATTGTACACACAAAACGGTAACCAAAAGATCGATCTGGTCGGTTATGACGTCTGTATTGTAGGTGCTCTCGAAACCCACTATCAAACAGCAGATATGGTTCATGTCTCTGTTGCATCAGGCGCTAGCGAACCGGGAGACGGGTGGGATTGGTCATTCCTGAAAGAGCTTGCAAATAATCCGGATATGAATGCACCCTCATTGGGTGATTATATTGTTCAATATTTCGGTAACTACTATTCGTCGACAAATTCAACGCTCGGTGCTCTCGACGATGATACGTTAAATGCCGTTTTTATGCCTGCATTTAACACTTTTGTGAGTGAACTTTACAACAATATGTATGATTACGAAACGGAAATTCAAACGGATAGGAATAACTGCTCGGAGTCAATGAATGATGATCCGAGTTACGGTGGTCCGACACCCGATTTCCGTGATTTTGCAAGTAGAATAGCGAATAATGCTTCCCTCCCAACATCACTGCGGAACGCAGCTACCGACGTTGTAAATGCATTTGACAGAACTGTAATAAACTCATATTCACGCGGATATACGTTTAATGGGGCGGCAATCTGGTTTCCAAAATCGGCACCGAGTTGTGGTTCGAGTTGGGCAGGAGACAATTGGACTGCTTACGGTAATATGATTGAGTTTCACAATACACAGTGGGACGAATTTTTACTCCAGTATGCGAATCCGCAGCAGGTATTGCCCGTTAATATTACCTATGTTTCCCATATTATAGATGATGCGAGCGGTGATGGAAATGGCAAACTCGATCCGGGGGAGACGGCGGATATAATTGTAACGTTACGCAACGGGGGAACGGACAATGCTACAAATGTTTCGGCTGTTCTCACGACAACAAGCCCGTATATAACAATAACGGACAGTAACGGAACATACGGTAGCATTGCAAGCAATGATTCTGCAAACAATAATTCCGACAGATATACGGTTCAGGTAGCGGCAAATGCCCCTGATGGCATTGCGGATTTTGATCTCGCAGTTACGGCTGACGGAGGGTATTCCACCGATCTATCATTTAACTCTATTGTCGGAAACCCAAAGAATGTGTTTGTTTGGGACGGAGACGGATATAATTTGAGCGGCACTTTTATAAGAGATTATCTTGATAATCTCGGTTACAATGTAACTTATTCCACAGGGAATTTACCTACCGATTATTCGGGATATGATGCCATATTTTTATGTTTTGGCGTTTACTCGAATAATCACAATGTGTCAACGACAGAAGCGACTAATATAACAAATTACCTTGATAACGGCGGAAATGCTTATCTCGAAGGCGGAGACATACTTGGATATGATAATGGGAAGGATATTCTTATACCGTATTGTGGTGTATCGAGTGCGGATGATGGTAGTGGCTCCAATGATATGGGACTTCCCTTATCCGGCCAGACCGGAACTGTTGCCGATGGTATGGTTTTCAATGCATATACCGGCGGGAACAACTGGATTGACAGATATACTGTAGGTTCGGGAATAGCTGTATTTACGAATAGTGGAAACATATTTGGAGTACAATACGATAACGGAACCTATAAAACCGTTACATTTGCATTCGAACTTGGCGGTTTAACAGACAGTAAGTCATCTTCAACAAAAGACAACTTATTACAGAATATAATCGATTTCTTCGGTTTGGGAGGGACTTCGGGTGTAATAAACAAGGTAAACAACCTTAGACAATCATCATTAAAATTGATTAATAAAGTGAATAGTTTCAATCTTGAATTCAGTTTACAATCGAATAAAGATGTGGATGTTTTGTTGATGGATATTAGCGGGAGAGTGGTCAAAGCGATTAAAGCAAGTTGCGGGGCAGGAAATAATAACGTAAAAATAGACACAAGAAATTTGAAAAGAGGTGTCTATTTTGTTAATGTTAAATACACCGGATTCAATGCGGTTAAGAAAGTTGAAATAATTCGATAAATCTCATCTGACATAGAAAAAGGGAGAGTGGAAACTCTCCCTTTTTTCTTGACTTTTTTATTTTATAAATGTATATTACGCCATGGGTAGAATTCGAGAGAATGTAGAGAGAATACTCAATGAAATTCCTGATTATGTAAGGCTTGAAATAGCCGCAAAGACGAGAAGCGCTGAAGAGATAAGAGAAGCGATTGATGCAGGTGTTCATATTATAGGGGAAAACTACATAAAAGATGTAAAGAAAGTTTACCCTTTACTCGGTAAAATAGCACAATGGCATTTTATAGGTAGCCCCGATATGCAAAAACATGATCTTTTAAAGAACAAATATCTCGAAATATTCGATATGATAGAAACAGTGGATTCCGAGAAAATAGCTATTGAGATTAATGAGAAATGTAAAAAAATCGGGAAGACCATGGATGTTTTAATAGAGGTGAATAGCGGTAGAGAAGTTCAAAAATCGGGAGTTATGCCGGAAGATACATTGGAATTGGTAAAGAAACTTGGCTCTCTTGAAAACATTAGAATAAAGGGACTTATGACTATGGGACCTCGTCTTGGAAATCCGGAGGATTCGAGACCTTTTTTCAAGGAAACCAAAAGAATTTTCGATGAAATAAAAAAACTTAATATGCCCGGAGTTGAAATGAAATATCTCTCAATGGGAATGTCTAATTCATATAAAATTGCTATTAGTGAGGGCGCAAATATTATTCGTCTCGGAACGGTAATATTCGGGCCGAGGGAATTGTAATGGAACGTTATCCGAAAGTATTAGTAGGAAAGAAATGTTATCTTTCACCCCTTGCTGAAGATGAGATAAAAACTTATTACAGATGGGTGAACGATAGAAATATTACCGATACACTCCTTATTACTCCGCCTAAAACAGTATCTTCTGAGGAGGAATGGGTACGGCAGGCGAAGGATAGAAAAAACAGTGTTATTTTTAACATAAGGGCGGACGATGATAAACTAGTTGGGAATGTGGGATTGGAAGATATCTGCCCGGTGGATAGAAATGCAGAATTCGGAATTCTGATAGGGGAGAAGGAGTATTGGGGCAGAGGAATAGGAACCGAAGCTACGAAATTAGCATTGATATACGGATTCTATTATCTGAATTTGCACAGTATCTTTCTTGAAGTTTATAGCTTTAATAAAAGAGCGATAAAAACTTATGAAAATGTAGGATTCGTCCATGACGGCAAATTAAGGGATGCCACTTTTTATCATGGTAAGTATTACGATACCTATTTTATGAGTATAATTAGGGAAGAGTGGAAAACCCCGGAATATTTAATGGATTTAAACGGATTGAAAGCACATGATTAAATCGGTTAGCAGAAAAAATTGCCGTTGTTGGTGGCGAGGAAGTTAACCCTTTTTCCTTTATTAATTAATAAAAACTAAGGAGGCATAATGGATTATTCATTATTATTTGATAAGATCTATATAAGAAATGTGGAACTTAAGAACAGAATTGTATTTCCACCTATATCAACGAATTTTGCAAATCCCGACGGAAGCTTGTCGGAACGATTTATAGCACATTATGAAAGAAGGGCGAAGGGGGGCGCCGGCCTTATAATCGTTGAAAATTCGTGTATTGATTGGCCTGAAGGGAAAAAGGGAGCATTTCAACCGAGAATAGATACGGAAAAAATGATCGCAGGTTGGAAAGAACTTACGGAGAGGGTGCATAAGTACGATGCAAAAATTTCCGTAGAGCTTACACATCCCGGATATGAGGGGAAAGATATAAATGACTTGACTGACGAAGAGATATCGTTTCTCATAAGCAAGTATGTTGAGGCAGCCTTAATAGCGAAAAATAGCGGGTTTGATATGGTGGAGATTCAGGGAGCTCACGGACTGCTTGTAAATAAGTTTTTATCTCCCTTGACAAATAAAAGAGAGGATATATGGGGTAAGAGACTTCGTTTTGCCATAGAAATTCGTATGGGAATTTTCGAAAGATGTGGTGAAGATTTTCCTGTGACCATAAGGCTTGCCGTGGATGATTTTAAAGAAGGCGGAATTGATTTAAGAGAAGGAAAACTAATTGCGGAGGAACTTGTGGCAAAGGGATATGATATGATTCAGGCGGATGTGGGGTTAGGACCGAAGGAATTGAGGCTTGAACCTATATCGTATAAAGAGGGCTGGCGTTCGTATCTTGCAAAGGAGATATTACCACAAAAAGTCCCCGTTGCTGCGGTTGGGATGATCAGGTCTCCGGAGACTGCCGTAAAAATATTATCCGAAGGAGCTGATATTGTTGTTCTTGGTAGAACACTTATAGCCGATCCCGATTGGCCGGAAAAGGTAAGAAGGAATGCAATTAAAAGTATAAGAAAATGTATAGGGTGTAGTGAATGTATAAAGGCGAGACATGATGAAGATGTTCCCATCAGGTGTGGAGTTAACCCTAATGTTGGTAATGAGGAGGAGTTGAAACCGGTTACCGAGCCTAAAAAGGTTGTGATAGTAGGATGCGGTCCGGCGGGTCTTGAGGCTGCAACTATAGCTGCAAAAAAAGGACATAATGTAGTGGTTTTCTGTAAGGATTTCGGTGGACAACTTGAGATGGCTTCCGTCCCTCCCGGTAAGGATAAGTTAAAATGGTTATCCGACTATTTTTCCGATGAAATCAAAGGATATAAAAATATAAAAATCGTTCAAACGGAGGCAACGAAAGAAAGTGTTTTGAATGAAAAACCCGATTATCTGATATTGGCTTCGGGAGTAAAACCGATTGTCCCGTTTAAAACGGATGGTAAGAGGATTTTATCATATCAGGATATTCTCGGTAAAAAATTGGAAATAAGAGATAAAAGAGTTGTTATTGGAGGGGGTGGTTTGATAGGGTGTGAAACGGCGGAATTACTATCATTAAACAACCGTGTAATGATAATCGAGATGCTAGATGATGTTGCTTCTGGTATGGAAACGATTTCAAGAAATCATCTCTTGAATAGATTAGCGAAAAATGGTGTTATTATTCATAAACGCAAAAAAATTCTCGAATTAAACGAAAGGGAAGTTATAATAGAAAACCTTGATTCGGGCGAAAAAGAAAAAATTGGATATGATATTTTCGTAAGTGCTTTCGGAAACAAGCCTTATATTCCTTTTGAAACTGATGGTTTTGATTGTGATATAAAGATTATCGGCGATGCACTTGAGGTAAGAAAAATCGTCAATGCGGTTAAAGATGGTTATGAGGCTGCAAAAGCAATAGATTAAGCTTGCTTTATGGATAGAGAGATACGTTTTCTCTTGATGTCGATGTCAATTATCCTTACTTTGACGATGTCTCCGGGGTGTAATACCTCGGAGATATCTCGAATATAACGATTGGAAATCTCCGATATATGGCACAACCCGTCCTGATGAACACCGATATCGATAAATGCACCAAAGTTAGTAACGTTTGTTACAATACCTCTAAGAACGACATCATTTTTAAGGTCATCGATGCTCTTGTATTCGGAATTCGGAAGAAAAACGGTAAACTTATTTCTCGGATCTCTCCCGGGTTTCTTTAGTTCGTTTAATATATCCGTTATTGTGGGGATGCCCCTCTTCGAATCAACATAGTTTTTGGGATCGATACTCCCGACAAGCGTTGGATTTCCTATTAAATCTTCTGTTTTACATTTCAGATTGTCAGCCATTTTTTTGACAATGTCATAGCTCTCTGGATGAATTCCCGATGCATCAAGAGGATTTTCTCCTCCGGGAATCCGCAGAAATCCGGCGGACAGCTCAAACACTTTATCACTAACATAGGGAACCGATTTAAACTCTTCCCGTGAATGAAACGCTCCCTTTGTTTTTCTATAATTTTCGAAACTCTTTGCAATTCGCTCGTTAAAACCTGAGACATGCTTCAAAAGTGACCATGAAGCCGCATTTGCATTTACACCAACACGATTGACACAACTAATTACGGTATCATCGAGAGCCTTTTTCAGTTTTTTTTGATTGACATCATGTTGATATTGTCCTACTCCTATGGATTTCGGATCGATTTTTACAAGCTCCGACAAAGGATCCTGGAGTCTCCTTGCGATACTGATTGCTCCTCTAATTGTGATATCCAACTCGGGGAATTCTTCTCTGGCAATTGGTGAACCCGAGTAGATTGAAGCCCCGGATTCATTTGTTATCACCGGTTTTGCTTCGAGATTGTTGTCTCGTACAATGTCTGTTATAAAATCGTACATCTCCCTGGAGTATGTACCGTTTCCTATGGAAATATATTCCGGAGCATATTTATTAACGGTTTTGATTATTGTATTTTTCGCCTTTTCCCTCTCTACCTTGCTTTTCTCCGTATAGATCGTACCGTATGAGAGAAGGTTACCGTATTCGTCAATCATTGCAAATTTGGAGCCTGTTCTTATACCCGGGTCTATGCCGAGAATTTTAACTTCGCCGGCAGGGGGTTTCATAAGAAGCGTTTCGAGATTCTTTCTGAACACATTTATTGCTTCGTCACCGGATTTCTCAAGTATTTCGTTTCTTATCTCGGTTTCCGTCGATAACTCAATCTGTTTTTCTGCAATTTTTATAAATCGTGTAACCTCCTGTTCGAAACCGTTTGAGTGAAGATATTTCCGTTTTATTAAAGGAATTATCTCATCGGTGGGGAAGATTATTTTAACCGAAAGGATTTTCTCTTTTTCTCCTCTGGCAATGGCAAGATATCTGTGAGAGGGGATGAATTCTACCGGTTCGGAATAATCGTAGTAAACGGTATATTTCCCTTGCTCATCTGTTGCCTCTTTTCGTTTTTTTGAGTGAATAATCCCCTTATGCTCGCCGGTTGTCCTAATGAATTTGCGTATATCAGCATCTTCTTTGATTTTCTCTATAATAATATATCCGGCCCATTCTACTACCTCATCGACGGTTTTTATATTGTGTTCTGTGTTAATGTATTCTTTTAATGCAATTATAGGGTCGTCGATTACTTTATCTCCGAGCATCAATTCGGCAGCTTTGGTCAGTCCTGCTTCTTTAGCAATGGTAGCTTTTGTCCTTCTCTTGGGTTTGTAGGGGAGATACAGATCCTCTAATTCGGATTTTTTCGAACATGAATTAATCTTTTCTTTTAAATAGTCGGTTAACTTGCCCTGTTCTTCAATCGATTTTAAAATTGCAAGTTTTCTTTCTATAAGCTCGATATGGTAATGGTATAATTTGTCAATATTTTCAACATCAACCTCGTTTAAGCCTCCGGTCGCCTCCTTTCTGTAGCGTGCGATAAACGGGTATGTGGCACCTTCTTCGAGAAGAGAAATCGTATTTTCTATACTATTTCTTTTGATGTTTAAATCCGATGCAATAAGTGAGACTATATCTTTTATACTACTGTTCATAGTGGAGAATTTATCAGATTAAGGATAATTTGTAAAGCCTTTTTATGATGTTGGTTGATAAGTAGTGCTATGGTAATAATTTGATTAAAAATCCGAGTTCATTGTTTTATGGTATATAATATTTACCCGATTATTATACCATTTGTATATCAAAAAACGGAATGAAAAATATTGGCGATGGTTAATCTTTTAGGCGAGCTCTAAATCTTGACAAATCATTTTTTAATGGTATAATACCCCATAAAATAAAGGATTGTAATATGAATATGAATATGAGAAAGTATTTTAATTACGGAAAGGAGCTTTTTAACAAAGGTGAGTATAAAAATGCTATTCACCAATTCGAGCAAGCCATGGCTATTGAACCTGATTATGCTGACATTCACAATTATTTGGGGCTTTCATATAGTATGCTTGGCAAGTATAACACAGCAATTCAGCATTTCAAAGATGCGTTGACAATTAATCCCGAGTATATCGATGCACATATAAACCTATCTATCATTTATACCGAGATGGGGAAATTCAACGAAGCCGAAAAAGAGTATAAAATAGCCTTTTCCCTGGAACATAGGGCAAAGGGAAAAACGATAGGAATTAAAGCGAGAATTGCTAATTTACATAAAGATCTTGGAGATCTGTATTTAACCATTGGAGATTATAAATCATCAGAGAAAGAATATAAAATGGCACTATCCATTGCTAATATGTATCCCGATATTTGGTTAAATCTCGGTAAACTCTATATGATTCAGGATAAATTCCAAAATGCTCTGGAAGCATTTGAGAAATGTATTGAGATTAACAAAAATTTTATGAACGGCTACGTAGAAAAGGGACTTGTTTTATATAAAATGAAGCGGTTAGAGGAAGCTAAGAATGTTTGGCTTGAAGGATTAAAAATCGAGCCGGATAATATAAAGATTAAGGTATATTTGAATCTCGTAAAAACCATGGAGAGAAAGAATGAATTATAAAGATACGATAAATTTGCCGAAAACATCGTTTAAGATGAAGGCGAATCTTTCGCAAAAAGAACCTCAGATGTTAAATGAATGGAATAAAAAGAAATTATACGAGAAAATGGTTGAGTTGAGAAAGGGGAACAAACCGTTCATTCTTCATGACGGACCGCCTTATGCTAACGGAGATATTCATATAGGAACGGCATTTAATAAAGTTCTTAAAGATTTTATAGTAAAATACAAGACAATGAGAGGGTTTTACTCACCTTACATTCCCGGTTGGGATTGCCATGGTATGCCCATTGAGCACAAAGTTACAGGACAACTCGGAGAGAAAGCCAAGTCTTTGCCAAAATCAGCAATTAGAGAGGCATGCAGGAAGTATGCTGCTAAATATACAAAGATTCAAAAGGATGAATTTAGAAGATTAGGGGTCACCGGGGATTGGGAACACCCCTATCTTACTATGGATTATCAATACGAGGGGGATATAATCAGGAACTTTGCCCAAATGGTGGAAAACGGCTATATTTATAGGGGATTGAGACCCATTCACTGGTGCATGAAATGTAAAACCGCTCTTGCCGAAGCGGAAGTAGAGTATAAAGAGCACGAATCTCATTCTATATATGTAAAATTCAGAATGTTAGACGATATGGATGAGAAGCCAACGTACATTTTGATCTGGACTACAACGCCATGGACATTGCCGGCAAATGTAGCGGTTGCCGTTCATCCCGAACAGAAATATGTTGCATGTGAAGTTAATGGAGAAATCTTTATTTTTCTGGAAACGTTGAAGGAAAATATAGAGGATATACTGAACAAGAAAAATTTGAAGGTTATTAAGGAAATTTATGGTAGGGAACTTGAGAATTTGCATTATAAGCATCCTTTCATCGATAGAACAGGTCCTATTGTACTCGCCGACTATGTTACAACAGATACCGGTACCGGATGTGTTCATACTGCTCCAGGACACGGTTATGAGGATTATCAAACCGGCTTGAAGTATAAATTGCCCATTTTGAGCCCTGTGGATGAAAACGGTAACTATACGGATGAATTTCCAATGATGAAAGGAATGAATGTTTTTGATGCCAATGATAAGATTGTTGAACTTTTGAAAGAAAAGGGATTTCTCTTACATGAAGATAAAATTTCACATTCTTATCCTCATTGCTGGCGATGTGAATCCCCATTAATTTTTCGAGCGACAAAACAGTGGTTTCTAAATGTTGATCATAGAGATTTGCGAGGTAAAGCACTTGGCGAAATTGATAAAAGCGAATGGATTCCTTCGTGGAGTAAGGATAGAATTAGAAATATGATGGAAGTTAGACCTGATTGGTGTCTTTCGCGACAAAGAGCCTGGGGTGTGCCGCTACCGGTTTTCTACTGTAAAGATTGTGGAGAAGTTGTACTTGATCCCGAAGTGATTCGCCATGTAGCAGGTATTTTTGACGAAAAAGGCTCGGATGCCTGGTTCAAGATGGATGCCAATGATCTTCTCCCGGAAGGATACACTTGTAAAAAATGCGGGAGCGCTAATTTTGCCAAGGAAGAGGATATATTTGATGTGTGGTTTGATGCTTCCTGCAGTCATTCAGCTGTTGTGGAAAGACGTTCCGAACTTAACTGGCCTAGCGATCTCTATCTCGAAGCTGTAGATCAGCACAGAGGCTGGTTCCAGCTTTCATTGATCTCAAGTCTTGCAACCAAAGGGAAAGCACCGTTTAAATCGGTTCTCACTCACGGCTTAATTCTTGATAGCGAAATGAGAAAGATGTCGAAAAAGCACGGGAATGTTATAAACCCACTGGAAATTGTCAATAAATACGGTGCGGATATTTTAAGACTATGGTTCGCTTCTGTTAATTATACAGTTGATGTTGCCTTTGGTGAAGAGAATCTTGAAAAGAATATCGATGCATATAGAAAATTAAGGAATACGTTTAGATTTATGCTCGGGGTATTGCACGATTTTGATAAAGATAAGAATTTCGTAGATTATGATGAGATGGAAGAGATAGACAAGTATATTCTTCATAAATTTGAGCTTTTAAAGAGAGAGATTATAAATCATTACGATAAATATGAATTTCATCGTGTTTATTACAAGTTGCTCAATTTTGCCACTGTTGATCTCTCCCATTATTATCTCGATATAATGAAAGACAGGTTATACACATACAGAAAAAATTCCGTTAAACGGAGGAGTTCGCAGACGGCAATTTATCTCATGCTTGATGAGTTTTTAAGGATGATAGCTCCCATTCTTGTTTTTACATCCGATGAGGCATGGAAAAAGTTACATACTGACGATGAATCCATTCATCTCGCCGATTTTCCTGAGAAAAACGATCAATTGCTCAATGAGGAACTCTATGAAAAATGGTTGAAATTGAACAATGTCAGAGATGAGGTTTTGAAAGCCATAGAAATTGTAAGAAAGGAAGAAATTATAGGGAACAGTGTTGAAGCTCGAGTTGGAATATACGCCGAAGATGATGAGTTAAAAGAATTATTGTATGAGTATAAGGAACAGTTACCATTGCTGTTTATCGTTTCGCAGGCGGAATTATCCGATAAAAATATTGATGATGAGCCCACCTATTATTCTGAGCAGCTCAAACTGGCAATTAACGTAACCAAAGCATTGGGGAAAAAATGCGAACGTTGTTGGCTCTATTCGGAAACGGTGGGGAAAGATGAAGAACACGTTACTTTGTGTGCAAAATGCGTAGATGCTGTAACACACATGGAGGAATGATGGATAAGAGAAAGCTAAAACATTATGAAAAACTCCTACTCACTAAGAGAAAAGAAATCGTTGAAGAGTTAGAATCTATCAAAAAGGCACTTTCGGATGGATATGAATCCGGTGGAGAAATTACTTCTTACCCATCTCATGTGGCTGATATAGGAACCGATTCTTCGGAAATGGAAACACTGTCCCTGATCATTACAACGGTTTCGCAGATGCTAAATGACATCGATGAAGCACTTGGTAAAATAACTGACGGTACATACGGAATATGCGAAATTTGTGGAAAGGAGATAAATCCCGAACGCCTTGAGTTCATTCCTCACACAAAGTTATGTAT
>QNBC01000041.1 GCA_003641665.1 candidate division TA06 bacterium | reverse complement strand
TTATACCAACTGTTCCTCTTGCAGAAATAATTATTTGTCCCTTTTTTAAAATTTTGGTACTGCTTTTTTTTAAACCTAATTGTGTAATTTTTTGTTCTGCGCTTCTTACATATTTTTTTTCTGTATTAAAATCAGATACTGTCAACCAATCAATATTTCCATTCCAGTAATCTAGATTATTTTTTGAAGGCGTTCCCCCGCCAATTATTTCTGCAATATCGGTAAATTTATATTTTTTCCATCCCTTCGGTATTTTTTCACTCATTGCTGTCTCCCTTCATTTTCAAGGAGTTTTTCACCTTTTTCCGTAATTACATATTTTTGCTTCGAGCTATTGGGTTTATCAGGAATTGTCATTTGAAGTAGCCCATGTTTCAATAAAGGATTAATGAACTTATTCCTAAACTTGGTTCTATCTTTCCAACCGAATTGTTCCATAAGGTATTGAATCCTAACTTCTGTTAAACATAAATTGAGAATCTTACGGACTTGGTGCCAACTTAGTGCTAACTTAGTGCCAACTTGGTCCCAAGTTAGTCCCAACTTAGTATCGGATTGCGAAGTTATTTGTCCTAAACTTACTTCATTCCTCTCAAACTCCTTATGAATAAACAATACTATCTTAAAATAGCTTCGCTCTTCATCTGTTTCAAAAACAGGTTTCGGAGAATTATTCTTTTCTATCTCTTTCAATATTGTAGGAATACCGGTCTGTCTTCCCTCGGTAAGGTGAAGTTCTTTTAAAAATTCCCCTATACGCCTATTTCGATATTTGCGGACATCAAATTGATATTTTGCCAATTTTTCTTTGTTTAGTGGCGGTAAAGGTCCCGGAAAACTGATTATATCAATGCGTTCGGGAAATATTCTTATTTCAATAGGAGAATCATTGTCATACCCTCTGTGATAGACAGCATTACAAACTGCTTCTTCAAGAGCCTGATAGGGATAATTAAAAAATCTATCCGCTTCCGCTTTTCCTTCCCTTTTTATTATTTTTTCTTTTACAATCTGATTTTTTAAGAAACTGAGAGCATTTAATGTTTGTTCAAATAAATTCCCTTCAAATATTTTTTCTTCAAATTCTATTCCATCATTATCTTTGAAAATGACTATTTCTATTTTAGCAGAAGGGAAAATCTTTTGTGGCTCTTTTGCAAAAAAGAGTAGTCCCACATTTTTGGGCAATAAATTTTCATCCGCACCTTCGGCAATATTCATTTTTCTTGCAATTTCTTCTATACTAAGATTGGAAATCTCTTTTTCAAGATCGCTTTCAATTTTATTTAAAAATGTTTTTATTGCAATAAGATCAAATTCTTTTAAAGAATACCTGTAATTTACTCTGTCATCAAAAGGTATTTGGTTTGACATGGAAACAAGTTCTTTTTCTTCTTCTATTTTGGGTTTTACTGTGGAAGAAAAGCGTCTGATATAGTAAAAATATTGAGATTTTTTGCTGCTTAAATTATCCGGACATTTGTAAGGTCTAACACTTCCGCCGGGACACCACAGAATTAATATTTTCCTACCTTGAAAATCAACTGGTTCAACAATCGGGAAATAGTTTGGGATTATCCGTCTGCAAATGCTATTCAGTTCTTTTTGTATTTTATCGATTTGATTTAATTCAATCCCTGCCGGTGGCAAAACAGGCTTGCCGTCTTTCTCCTCTATACCAATAATAACATAACCGCCGCCCCAATTGTTAAAATCGTTTGCAAATGCGGTAATTGTTTTTAAAGTACGCTCAGGATTCCAGCCTTTTCTAAATTCAATTCTTTCCCATTCAACTGTTCGACCATTGATAAGTTCTTCAATGTTTATAGGTAAAGCCATTATCTATTCCCCTCAATACAAAATAATTGCTTTTTTCGCTTGAAAACCTAAAGGGACACTAATTGATTTCTGTTCATTATAATTCATCACTCGCAAACCTCCCAATATCCGCCTTTGTCAGGGCCAATTCTCTTGATTTTTCCATCTTTTTTGAGTTTGGCAAGGTGGTATTTTATGCCGTCTTCCGTGATATTCCCTATCTCCTGAGCAATCTCTTTTCTGGTTATATAAGGATTAGATTTTATTAACTCCAAAATTTTCTGGGTAGTTTTCTCCACAGTTTTCTCTGAACTATCTTGAACGGACTCAGGCACAAGCGGAATAACAATTTTAAAAATATCTTCTTCAATTAATTGTGGCTCACCACCTTTGGAGTCCCGGGCAGAAATTGATTCTGCCCCTACGGTTTTTTTTGATAAATTGTGATGGAATGATTTATTTTTATGGATGTTTATTCCCTTTTTATCGGACGATATGTGAATTTTCCCGTTGGAAATATTCCAATTTCCCCCTGTAGGGGCGGATTCTATATCCGCCCTTTCGGATTCCATATCCGCCCTTGTATGGGCAAATTTCATATTTGCCCGTTCATGCGTCCCTGTAAGGGCGGAAATTGGTTCTGCCAGTACGGTTTTGGTTATGCCATTATCCCTCATTATCATCCTTTTTCAAATCCGATAAATTTATCTTTCCCAAATTTTCCAAAATACGTTCATTCAATTCTGCCTCTTCTTTCAGCTGTTCCGTAAATTCTGCTTTTAATTTTGTAAATCTCTCTTCGAAATCAAAATCGTCCTCCTCTTCCGCAAGTCCTACATAACGGCCGGGAGTTAGTACATAGTCAAGTTCCCTTACCTCTTCAATGGTAACCGATTTGCAGAAACCCTTTTTATCTTCATATCTTTCGTTTTTCTCCCAATTGTGGTAAGTTTCCGCAATTTGCTTTATATCCTCCTGCCGTAAAATTCTTGTTTTTCGATTTATTAGTTTTCCCATATTTCGGGCATCAATAAAGAGTATTTCGCCTTTTCTTTGTGTTTTGTTGCGTTTCAAAAACCAGAGAGATGCGGGAATTTGCGTATTTAAAAACAATTTTGAAGGTAAATTAACAATACAATCTACAAGGTCATCCTCTATTATATTTTTTCTTATTTCATATTCACCGTTTGTTTTTGTGGTCAATGCACCCTTAGCCAAAACAAAGCCGGCTTTTCCATGAGGTGCAAGATGAAAAATAAAGTGTTGAATCCATGCATAATTCGCATTACTAACGGGAGGGACACCGTATTTCCATCTTACATCCTTTCTTAAAAGTTCCCCGCTCCAATCACTGTCGTTAAATGGAGGATTTGCCAATACAAAATCAGCCTTCAAGTTTTTATGCAAATCATTTAAAAAAGAGCCCTCCGTATTCCATTTAACTTGCGACGAATCAATGGCTCTGATAGAGAGATTCATTTTGCAAAGTCTCCATGTGGTTTGATTACTCTCCTGCCCGTAAATGGAAATATCATCTATTTTTCCTTGATGCTCCTGTACAAATTTTTCGGATTGAACAAACATTCCTCCTGAACCACAACACGGATCAAAAACACGACCTTTATAGGGTTCGAGCATAGCTACAAGAAGTTCGACGACACTTTTGGGAGTATAAAACTGTCCTCCCTTTTTCCCTTCGGCAAGTGCGAATTCACCGAGAAAATATTCAAATACATGTCCCAAAATATCCGCACTTCTTTCTTTAGCACCTGTTAAATCAATATTACTAAAAATATCAATTAATCCTCCAAGACTGATTGAGTCAAGATTACCTCTCGCATATACTTTAGGCAAAATCCCTTTTAACGAAGGATTTTCTTTTTCAACAAGTTCCATAGCTTCATTAATGATCTTACCTATCTCGGGTTTCCTCGCATTTGCTTTCAGGTATTCCCATCTTGCATTTTTGGGGACAAAAAATACATTTTCTGCTCTGTATTCATCCGGATCCTCAGGATCCGCTCCTTCCCCTATTCCCTTTTTCAATTTTTCATGCAGTGATTCAAAAGCATCCGAAATGTATCGTAAAAAAACCAATCCCAATACTACATTTTTATATTCCGCCGCATCAATATTTTTTCTTAATTTATCAGCTGCTTTCCATAGTTGCTTTTCAAGAGGTTCCTCTGTAAGACCATTATTCTTATTCACCATATTTTACTCCTTAAATAAATATAGCACATTCCACACCTAAGAATGGAATAAAATTTACGAAACTTGACGGATAATTCTCCGATTTGATTCCTTTCATATATTCAAATAACATAATACATCTTTTTTTACCTTTTTGTCAATTATTTCATTGGGAGAGGGGAAAGATTGTCTATTCATAAAATTATTATTTAATAATCTATAAATCATTTTCTATTGACATATCGGGTAGTTTATGCTATTTTACACTCGAAAGGGCGAATAGCTCAGATGGTGAGAGTACCTGCCTTACACGCAGGGGGTCACAGGTTCGAGTCCTGTTTCGCCCATTTTTTTATTTCCATTTTTTTCATCGAAACACAACAAATTAACTTTCAATATATCAATATTTAAAACCAAACTACAAAAAAGTAAAACTCTAATACGTTTTTTTAATATAAAACACTTGACAAATGGTATTATTGCTATTATATTTCGTTAGATTTTTGAAAATTATGGATTTCGTTTAAGTTTTTTGGTATGAAATGCTTATTTTTAATGTAACCATTTAATAAAACAGGAGGGTTGATATGAAAATAGTACCTATCAACAGAAAAATTTTGGTGCAGAGAATTGAACCGGAAGAAGTTGTTAAGGGAGGAATAATAATTCCCGATACGGCAAAAGAAAAACCACAACAGGGAAAGGTAATTGCAGTGGCAAAAGTATCTGAAGATGATGAACCGATGCCGGTAAAGGTGAATGATACAATAATTTTTAGTAAGTATGCCGGTACGGAAATCGAGTTGGAAGGCGAAAAATACATAATTATGGCTGAAGATGATATTTTAGCCATTGTTGAAAAATAACGGAGGTGAGTATGGCAGCAAAAGATTTACTTTATTCTGAAGAAGCAAGAAGAAAAATACTGAGCGGTGTAAACAAACTGGCAAATGCAGTTATCGTTACACTGGGCCCCAGAGGAAGAAATGTTGCAATAGATAAAAAATTCGGCGCCCCGACCATAACAAAAGACGGCGTTACCGTTGCAAAGGAAATTGAATTGAAAGATCCTTTTGAAAACATGGGTGCGCAAATGGTTAAAGAGGTTGCATCGAAAACAAGTGATGTCGCAGGAGACGGAACAACAACCGCAACACTCCTTGCCAAATCCATTTACTCCGAAGGTTTGAAGATGGTAACAGCCGGTTCGAATCCAATGGAACTCAAAAAAGGAATAGACAAAGCTGTTAATGTTGTAGTTGAAAGGCTCAACAAAATTTCAAAACCGGTTTCGGATAAAAAGGAGATTGCTCAGGTCGGAAGTATTTCTGCCAATAACGACAGTGAAATCGGCAACATCATTGCAGACGCAATGGACAAAGCGGGTAAAGACGGTGTAATTACAGTTGAAGAAGGAAAAGGACTCAGCATGGAACTTGATATCGTCGAAGGAATGCAATTCGACCGCGGTTATATTTCACCCTACTTTGTTACAGACACTGAAAAAATGATTGCAGAACTCGACGATCCCTATATTCTAATATATGATAAGAAAATCAGTGTAATGAAAGATATTCTTCCTCTACTTGAGAAAATAGTACAGCAGGGAAAACCACTTCTTATCATTGCCGAAGACATCGAAGGTGAAGCCCTTGCAACATTGGTAGTGAACAAAATCAGAGGTACACTCTCATGCGTAGCCGTAAAAGCCCCCGGTTACGGTGACAGAAGAAAAGCAATGCTCGAAGATATAGCAATAGTTACCGGTGGACAAGTTATTTCGGAAGAAAAAGGTTTGAAACTCGAAAATGCAACGATAAATGATCTCGGAAGAGCCAAAAAAGTGAAAATCGACAAAGAAAATACAACAATAGTTGATGGTCAGGGTAATGTAGAAGATATTAAGGCAAGAATTTCGCAGATTAAAGCACAAATCGAAACATCAACATCCGATTACGATAAAGAGAAATTACAAGAAAGACTCGCAAAATTAGCCGGCGGTGTTGCCGTTATAAAGATTGGGGCAGCTACCGAAGTGGAAATGAAAGAGAAAAAAGCTCGTGTCGAAGATGCTCTTCATGCCACAAGAGCTGCTGTTGAAGAAGGTATCGTACCCGGTGGTGGAGTTGCACTTATAAGAGCAATCCCGGCAGTTGAAAAATTAGCCGGTAAATTGAAAGGTGACGAGAAAATCGGAGCACAAATTGTCGCAAGAGCTCTTGTTGCTCCTTTAAAACAACTTGTGACAAATGCTGGACTTGAATCATCCATAATTGTAGAGAGAGTTAAAAAAGCAGGTACGTATATAGGTTACAATGTTGCAAAGGATAAATTCGAACATCTTGTAAAAGCCGGCGTTATTGATCCCACAAAAGTTACAAGAAGTGCATTGCAGAATGCCGCAAGTATTTCGTCAATGTTACTCACAACCGAGGCACTCATAACCGATCTTCCCGAAGAGGAGAAGAAAAATGATATGGGTGCTGCTGGTGCTGCTAACCCTTACGGCGGCATGGGAGGAATGTACTAATTTAGATAAGTGATTTAAAGGGGCGGTTTTTCCGCCCCTTATTCACATTGTGAGGTAGTTATGCCTACGTATGCTTACAAATGCAGAAAATGCGGTTATGTATTCGATGTTTTCAAAAAAATTAACAATAACTCCGAAGAGAAGTGCCCCAAATGCGGTGGAATCGCCGTTAAAACAATCGCCGCTAACGAGTCCGGCGTGATATTCAAAGGACATGGTTTCTATATTACGGATTACAAAAACAAAAACAGTCAGACTTCAAATAGCTCTTCTTCAAACAACACTTCGAAAACTGTTGACAAGAAATAACTTTTTTGGTATACTCACTCTCGAATGGGGTCGTAGTTCAGTTTTGGTTAGAACGCAGGCCTGTCACGCCTGAGGTCGCGAGTTCGAGTCTCGTCGGCCCCGCTCAAAACCTCTCTTCCGAGAGGTTTTTTTATACGTTTTCTTTAATAAAAAAAAGAGCCTATTTCACAATAGGCTCTTTTCCGTTATCTAAATATCAGATTAATATCTACGTTCGTTGCGTGGATACTCTTTTTTGGGATGGGCTTTCATAACCTTTATATTTCTGCCCTTTAATTCTGTTTCATTCAAAGCATTAATTGCTTTTTCTGCATCAGCATCTACGCTCATTTCGACAAAACCGAATCCCTTTGATCTTCCGGAATATTTATCCGAAATAATTTTAACGCTTGTGACTTCGCCATACTGTGCGAAGGCTTCTTTTAACTCATCTTCCGTGAGATTGTAAGAAATGTTACCGACATAAATGTTCATTTAAGTAACTCCTTTAAACTGCATTGCTTTAACAGAATCGCTAACCAACCAATGCAAAAAATTGATTAACGACTATCAACCAACCTTTGGTTAATCGCCTAACCCGACGAAACGAGGTTGTCACCATTTCGTGCCATCGAGCCATTCAGCTACCTTCCCCGATTTTAAAGAACAACTTTGTTTTTGGGGGGACATATTGAATGTTGATGGAGTATACTTTATATAATACACAATGTCAAGCGAATTATAAAATAAATTCTCACACGACACCCCGCCGGTAAATATCCTTGTCTGTTCACATTATACCCACAGCTTTTACCTCTGCTACCGGACCGGATTTCTTTCTCCCAATAGAATATTGCACCGGAATAAAATATAGTGTATATTAGTATTGTGTCTATTTAACAGGTGTCGAATTTTAACAAAAAAGGAGAAAGGTATGTACTGGTATTTAAAGGTTTTGAGACAGTATGCTGATTTCAGCGGGAGAGCAAGTAGAAGGGAATATTGGATGTTCGTTCTTATTAATACTATTATTCTGATTATTTTGGAATTTATCGATTTTAAAATGGGAACATTGAGTAATGGAATTGAGGTTGGATTCTTGTCCGGAATATACTCGCTTGCAGTATTCATCCCCTCTCTTGCCGTCTCTATAAGAAGGCTGCACGATGTAGGGAAAAGCGGATGGTTTTTACTCATTTCCCTGATTCCAGTAATCGGCTCAATTTGGTTGCTGATTCTTTACATAAAGGATAGTGCTCCCGGAAATAACGTATTCGGACCGAACCCTAACGAAACAACATAAAAAATAATATAAAGGCATACGAAAACACGGAAAACGAATCATAGCCCGTATATCCGTCAATGCGGTCTGATATAGGGTAATTCGTTTATTTTTTTCGAAAATGCTCCGTAAGATAATCTTAGGTATTTATGGAAAGAAAAAAACTCGTGTTTCCGTGAAAAAATCCGCCTTGCAATATTGAATTGTAAATTCCATTACTACTTGATTTACCCTTCTAATTATCATAAAATGTGTAGAATGGAGGCATTTATGAAATTGTTTAAATCTTTACTTTTGATATTTTTTATTACCGTATTGAATCTTAATGCCGAGAATTACACGATTAAATGGGGAAAAACAATTGAAATTGGATCCGGTGATGCTGCCGAAGGAATAACATACGATACAACTGGATACATCTATGTGACCGGTTATGCAAATTTCAACACCAGCAATAATATCTTAACACTTAAATATGACTCTCTTGGCAACCTACTTAAGATAGATACTCTAAATATAGGGGTTGACTACGCTTATGATATAACTTCAGACAACGATGGGAATTATTTTATCGCCGGCTATACGAAAACCGGTAGTAACTATGATTTCTTATTGGCAAAATACAACCCTTACGACAGTCTTTTGTGGTCGCGTACATTCGATAACGGTGAAAACGATTATGCATTTGCCGTTGCTACCGACAAACATAACAATGTTTATATCGCAGGACATTCTACTTTCGGCTCACAGAATTTAGCCATTATAATTGAATACGATACCGATGGAAATATTTTATGGTCCGATACTCTTTTTTATTCTTACGGTAGCAATGAAAATACAAACGATATTGCAATCGATACCGCTGATAATATCTATCTTACGGGGAAAACAACATACACAACAGAAGCAATATGGACACTTAAATATGACTCCTTAAAGAACATTGTGTGGCAGGATACAATTGATAAGGGATATAACGGAAGGGGAATAGGGATTACTTTAGGGAATAATAATGTCTATATGGTAAGCTATGTCTATAACGGTTCGAACAATGATATTTTAACTGCAAAATACGATACTGCGGGAAACATAATATGGGAAAATATAATTGATAACGGAGATGAGGATTACGCAAGTTCAATCGTAACCGATAGATTCGGTTATATTTATATCGGCGGTTATTCAATGATAAATGGGGATTACGATTTTCTCATTGTAAAATATAACTACGCAGGGAATATTATTTGGGCAGATACATTCGATTATGGTGGGAATGACTATTTACACGATATTGATGTCGACACCTATGGGAATATATACGTTGCCGGCAACAATTCAAGCAATGGTTTTATAACAATAATGTATGAAAACCAACAGGGGATTGTTTCAAATGATAGAACTATAGATAATAACGATGTGAAAATTAAACAAACGGGAAAAGGAAAAATCAATATATCGTTCACTCCCGCTCCTCAAAACGATTACTCCATCTCCATATACAATTTAACGGGAAGTTTAATAAAAAAGATACGCACTACTGAAATAAATAATGGCAATATAACGGTTAATAATCTCACTCCCGGCATATATATGCTGAGATATAAAGTCAGTTCCTTTGAAAGAAAGAATAAATTTGTTATTCTGCCGTAATAAATTTGGTATATCAAAATACATTAACCCCGGAGGGTAGAATGAAAAAGTTTATCATAATTTTTCTCATTGTTCTCTCTTTTGTTTCCTGCAGTAAAAAGACAGAGGAAACATATACAAAAACCATCCCGAATCTTCCGAAAAAGGCAAAGGTCCTTTCCGATCTTGTTAAGCTCCGAACATCGTTGAATAGCTACAAAATCCAACACAACGACTCTTTACCGAGTTCTTTATCCGATTTTAAATTGGAATTATATTATAAAACGGATGAATATTATGTGGAAAACGGAACGGTGAAAAGCAAACATTTTCCGAGTCTTTGATTAATAATCTTCTATTGTAACCTTTACAGGGGACGGAATGGGTCCACCGAGAAAGTTCTCTGCAACCTTTTCAAAGTGTCTCGGAATATCACTGAGATAAAATTTAGAGCTACCCGAATAAGGCGAATCGTTATACAATTCGTTTTCCGTAAGGTATTTCTTTACCCTTTTTGCCACCTCTACTCCGGGATCAACCAACATTACATCTTCTCCCATAACATCCTGAATTGTCGAAGCTAAAAGCGGGTAATGCGTACATCCGAGAATAAGCGTATCAACCTGTTTTTCCTTCATCTCCACTAAATATTTTTCCGCAATCATTTCCGGAATTTTCCCACCTGTGAATCCCTCTTCCGCAAGCGGAACAAAGAGAGGACAGCTTCTTGCCAGTATATTTTTGACAGAACATTTTTCCTCAATTTTCCTTTGATACGCTCTGCTTTCTATAGTGGCATCTGTTCCTATAACACCAATTTTTCCGCTCCTGGTATATTGACACGCAGCTTGTGCTCCGGCATCAATCACACCAATTATTGGTAGAGTAAACTTTCTTTTTAATATATCTATACTATTCGACGATACGGAATTACATGCAACAACAATCATTTTTACATTAAATGAAAGCAGAAACCTGACATCCTGCATAGCAAAATGTGTGATGGTTTCTCTCGATTTCGTTCCATAAGGTACCCTTGCAGTATCTCCGAAATAAACAATATTCTCATTAGGTAATTCTTTCAATACCTGCTTAACGACCGTTAAGCCCCCCACACCCGAATCAAATATGCCGATTGGTCTTTCTCTATTTTCTTCCATATATTTTAAACTCGTAATTTTTAACAAAATCGATTATGCCTTCGCCGATTGCCTTTGCTATCTTGTCTTCAAACCACGATTCATTAAGTAATTTTTCTTCTTTACTATTCGAAATAAACGCTGTCTCCACGAGTACAGCGGGCATGTAATTAAATCTAAGCACATAGAATCCTGCCTGATGCACCCCTCGATCCTTAAGATTAGTCTCTTTTGCCATTTTATTTTGTATAGCCTCAGCCAATTTACTTGATTCTATAAGTGATTGATTTTGAGCCATATCCGATAAAATGTAATCTACCGTATTGTAATTGTTCTTCTCTTTTTCCGATTCATAAAGAATGGAGGCATTTTCCCTCGCCGCCACAGCTCTCTCCCATCCCGTTCTTGCCAATGATAAAAAATAGGTTTCGAATCCCCTTGCGTATTTGCTCTTCCTGTTAACAGAAGCGTTGCAATGTATACTCACAAAGAGATTAGCCTTTTTCTTAAGGGCGAATTTTGTCCGTTCTTTTAACGAGACAAAGCGATCATCATGTCTTGTAAGGTAAATTTTAAAATTCTTGTCCTTAGAAAGGTATTTTTGCAGTTTTTTTGCAATACGAAGCGTTATTGTTTTTTCCATTATGCCATTCGGACCAATTGCACCGGAATCTTTGCCCCCATGACCGGGATCAATTATAATTGTAAACTTTCCTTTCCCCATAGGCCCATACTTCTTGCTGCTGCTACCCCCAAGAACAAACTGCAGTGACCCTGCTTCCTTACTATAATTTACATCATCAATGAAGACTCCTTTTTTTACATTCAATACGACATATTTTCCATATTTCCAATTGTATATACTGACTTTTGTTATCAACGATTTACGAAATGTTTTATTAAACGGTCTTTTATTAAGCAATTTAGTGTAAAAATAAATTTTTATACTATTTTTACTTTTTTTATACTTATATTTCACAGGACGAGATAATGTGAACATAACGACGGTTCGATCATTATTCTTTCGGACATCAAAATCCATTATATCGTATAAATTATTGTACACATCTATGCTGTTTCTACTCTTGTTATAGACAAGCCGCTTACTCATAATCGAGCTTATCCTGTTTAAATTTGGCGTAACGGGAATCAAACAACCATCAATATCTCTTAAAAAGTCACCCCGAATTTTTTCTATTTTCCCATTTAAAAGATAATACGGACTTTCAGGCAATATTTTCATGTGTAAATTCTCTTTCTTGACAATATACTCGTCTCTATCCACATCGTATAGTAGTTTTCCATTTAATAATCGTGTAAAATCTTTCACACCAATGTAAATGTTATCTCCGTCATTATAACTATTCACAACAAATGTCGAGTCCATAGTGCGAAATACGATACTTGATGAAAATAACAAAAGGGGAAACAATATAATAAATACAATAGTTCTAACGGTTTTCACGTTCAAGGTCCCTTTTCTTTATAGCCTCTCTCTTATCATACAGTTTTTTACCTCTGGCAAGGGCAATTTCAACTTTTATCTTCCCTCTGTCATTCCCATAAACGGACAAAGGAACAATGGTCAAACCTGATAATTGCGATTTGCTCCACAACTTCATAATTTCCCTTTTATGCAAAAGCAACTTTCTTTTTCTTTTAGGGTCAAGCTTTATAATTGTTGAGTGTTTATACGGTGAAATATGCATGTTATAGAGATACGCCTCTCCACCTTCGATTCTTACATACGATTCTCGCATGTTTACCTGCCCGTTCCTTATGGATTTTACCTCCATCCCCCTTAATTCAATGCCCGCTTCAAATTTTTCCAGGATAAAATAATCATGGAATGCAATCTTGTTTCTGGCGTATACTTTCATCAATTTATTATTGCAAGTTTTAACGATTTTGTAAAGCCGCTACATTTAATAAAATATACACCTCTTTGCAAATCACCCGTATTCAAAAAGAGTTTCCCGTTCGCATTACCAAGGTATAAATTTCTCACTTTCGTTCCTGTAATATCATACATGTCTATATTAACAGGTTTTTTGTCGGGGTTATTTATAATAAGAATGATTTTACCGTTCTTCCGCAGAATATTGCTCAACAGCTCAATTGCCATTTCATTCGAAACGGTATTTTCATTTTCTTTGATACCGTTATTTGGGTTTGCAATCAACCAATAAGTCCCATTAAGAAAGAATAGTCTGTCATCTCCTTCCCCGCTCCAACCATTATAAAGATTGTTGCCCGCGTTCCCCGTTCCGTCATCAGCAGGAGAAGAATCACCGATACCAATTATTCTTCCGTTGTGGAATGTGGAAAGAGCCATCATTACACCGTTCGTACTTCCC
>QNBC01000040.1 GCA_003641665.1 candidate division TA06 bacterium | reverse complement strand
TTTGGATTTCTATAAGATAAATTTGAAGAAAAAAAATGGTGTTTACGATTACACCCCCAAATTTCTCTTTAAAGTTTCAAACTCCGGCAGAAGAGGGATTAGCAACATCAGTCTGTCGGAAGATGGAAAATTTCTATACTATATATCAAATAACCGCCTGTTTTCGATAAATCTAAGCAAAAAATCACCTGAGCCTGTTTCATTTTCTTTTAATCTCAAAATTGATAAGAAAAAGTACTATAAAGAATTGTTTAATGCTGCCTGGTTGATGTTACACGATTATTTTTATGATCCCGGATATCACGGGCTAAATTGGAATAATGAGAAGAAAAAATATGAACCCCTTGTTGATAAAACGGGTGATATAAATACGCTTACGGACATCGTTTACGATATGATCGGTGATCTTAATGCGTCTCATACGGGATTTTATCCCCCTGACGAGGACGAACAACAGACCTATGGGGATCTTGGTATAGATTATACCGTTAAAAATCACTATCCGTATATTACAAAAGTATACTCAAAAGGACCTTGTGATAAAGGAAATATTAACATTGAAAAAGGTGAATATATTGTAAGCATAGATAATCATGATCTTAAAGATAGGGATCCATCGGAATTCTTATTGAATAAGGTAAACAAGAAGGTAACCGTTGGTGTCAGAAAATACATTAAAGGGGAAACGAGGGAATATACGATTGTTCCTGTTTCTCCCTGGACAACCTATAATCTCATGTATAATGATTGGGTGAAACGCAGGGAGCGTCTTGTCGATTCGTTGAGCCACGGAGAACTCGGGTATATCCATATCAGAGGAATGGGCAACAGCTCCTATTACAAATTTCTCAACGAGATATTATTTAAGTATAGCAATAAAAAGGGCTTGGTTCTTGATGTCAGGGGCAATGGCGGAGGATTTTCACATGATTATTACATAACATTTTTTATGAAAAAGCCCTATATGTATATGAAAGATCGATATGAAAAAAAATATGCAACACCACTTTTAACATGGGCAAAACCGGTGGATCTCCTTATCAATGAAAAATCATTCTCCAATGCTGAGATGTTTCCCTATTCGTTTAGGCACATGGGCATTGGAAAGTTAATTGGAGTCCCAACGGCCGGTGGTGTAATCGGGACTTACGGTACAAAATTATTTGACGGAACGGGATTCCGCCTTCCCGAGCAGTCTATTATGCGATATAACGGTGTAAACTTCGAAAATCACGCGGTTCAACCGGATATTTACGTTGAAAACCCGCCGGAGGATTTGCTTTATAACAGGGACACGCAGCTCGTTAAAGCCGTGGAATATCTTATGTCTCAAATAAAGGAGCAGTAAAATGGTATACGGTGAATTTATAACTGTGGATACGAAGGGATTTTCCGATATAATAGATATAACAAGTGATGTCGGGAAGGTGATTAGGGAATCGGGCATAAAAAACGGTATTGCCAATATTTTTGTAACGGGTTCAACGGCATCCGTTTCGACAATAGAATTTGAGCCTGCTCTTGTAGAGGATTATAAAGAACAGATTAATCGTCTCATTCCCGATGATTTAAGAACAAGGCATTCCGAAACATGGGGCGATGATAACGGATTTTCTCATATAAGGGCGACTCTTATGGGTCCCGGAATTGTTGTTCCCTTCTCGGATGGAGAACTTGTTCTCGGGACATGGCAGCAGATTGTTGTTATTGACCATGATAACAGGCATAGAAAAAGAAAAATTTTCGTTCAGTGTGTTGGTGAATAGTCAGTAGATGGTTTTCAGAATCGTTTCCGCCGTTTTATCCCATGTAAGAGCGGTTGCCGCGAGATATGCATTGTTTTTTAATTTTTCTAATTCGGGGAAATTCGTATAGGCATATTCGAGAAGCTCGGCGAGGTGTTTCACGGACGGTTTTCTCATCCGAGCACCGTTGGTTTTCTCACCGTATTGAATATCTGATGCTTTGAAGGATGAAGAATTGATAATAAGGGCATTGTTGCGGTTTACGAACTCGCACTCTCCGCTCCAACATGTTGTAATTACGGGCTTTTTCATCGCCATTGCCTCGAGAATAGAGAGCCCGAATCCTTCCGAATAAGACGGCTGTACAATGACGTCGGACGAAGCAATCAGCTCTGCAATTTCATTGTCGTTTTTTCTATTATAATCGATTTGTATATTGTTTGACTCTTTTACAAGAGCCTCGATATTGGGTATTTCCCACGGTTTCAATTTTCCGGGTGCGGGTTTGTAGGTCAATTTAAGGTAGAGCGATATGTCTCTTTTCCCCTCGAAAACGGATTTAAAAGCCCGAATAAGCTCAATTACCCCCTTTCTATAATGCGGAGTTCCTATAAAGAGAAAACGGAAGGTATTATCTCGGTTGTATCCCTCGGGTTTGAAAATTGTTCTGTCAACACCGAAACGGGCAATAATAATTTGTCTCTTTACCCCGCTTTCGACGAGCGTATTTTTACAGAATGCGGACGGAACGAATATCGTATCTATGTGTTTGTTCAGGGAATCACTCCACGAATCCGGTAAAACTGTGGATTCAACGGTAAGAACGGCGAATTTTCGTTTCCCTCTCAATTTTATGTATGTGGGCGGATAAACGAAGCACAAGTCATCGTATGGAGGTTCGGGAGTGCCTCTTTTTGAATCGAGTTCTTCGGGAAGCGGGAAAGTGGAATCATAAAGAAACCCCTTTTGTTCCCGAATATAAAAATCGGGATGGAGCTTTGACATTGCAACGGCAATCCGTCTGTTTACCTTTGCCCAACTTACGGGACTTCTGAATAATCCCGTATAGAGAAGCCTATTCATATATCATCCTTATGGCATTTGTGAAGTAGTAAATTAATTTCTCATTTGAAATCGAAGGTTGTGTAAGAGGAGGTTTTGCTTCGTAAAAATTTCTCACGTGATAATCGAATTTCCATCCTTCTCTTTTGCATATATCGTAAAGTTCGGTACCGGGAAAAGGTGTAAACAGCGATATAATCGTACGAAAAGGTTTGATTTTTCGGAGTAAATTTATAGTTTCAATGATAGTATCTTCCGTTTCGTATGGGATACCGAACATATTGAATGCAAGTGTTTTTATCCCGTAGTCTTTGATCAGTTTGAAAGTGTCGATTATCTGATCGTTTGTCATATCTCTATGCAAGACCTGTTTTCTTAATCGCTCGTTTGCCGTTTCAACGCCTATATGCAAGCGTATGCATCCCGTTTCTTTATATATGCGCAGAAGCTTTTTATTTACGATTCCCACCCTCGTGTTTGCCCAAAAAGGAATGTCTATTTCCCGCTTATAAATGTGAGAAAATTTTTCAAGCCATTCGGATTCAAAGGGAAAGATGTCATCGTGAAACCCTATGAGAGCAGGTTTTCCGTACTCGGCAATAAAATTCTTTATTTCCTCAATGGCATATTCGGGAGATTTTAATCGTATATGTTTCCTGTCGTAAAGCTTGTTCAGATTGGCATTTATACAATATGTGCAGGAATAGGGACATCCTCTGCCCAACATAAATTCCGCCCCCACTATTTTTCCGTATTTTGACAGAATTCCTTTTTGATCAAATATAGATCTATCCGGGAACGGAAGTGTATTGAGATTCGCAAATGTAGGTGCAGGAAAGGAGTTTCCTTTTTCCACCAACATACCGGGGACATTGCCGAAATCCTTCCTTTCGAAATTTCGTATGATTTCTCGAATGGCAGTTTCGCCTTCTCCTACAACGACGGCATCGACTCCTTTTAATTTTATTGCGTCATAAGGGGCAACGGTCGCGTGAACACCACCCAAAACAACATAAGTATTTTCGGATATTCTTTTTATATGAATGGCAAGCTCTTCGGCAATATCGATCATACCTGAAAAAGAGGATATTAATGCCAAATCATATGCTGTGTTTATGGAAATTATATCATCTCTTCCGTAAATAATACGAAAATCGGGTTTATACCCCATGTTTTTTAGAATGGAAACGAGAATTGCAACGCCTTGATTCATACCCGTGTACAGAGAGGAATCGGGAGGAGGTGAAATATAGAAAAAACCGATTTTCATAAGATTGTTACCTTGTTTTATTTACAGCGATATAATAGCACGATATTCCTTCTCATGTCAAATAATCATGTTTAATTTTCTTGACGAAAACAGAACAATTTTTTATAATTTAATTCATAGAACAATTATATGATTTATGTAAGGAGGTATAGATATGATACAGTTAAAGAATAGTTTTATTTTAGCCCCCGTTAAGCTCGGTTATGCGGACAAAGATGGAATTGTAAACCAAAGACATATCGATTTTTATTTAGAGAGAAGTAGGGATATGGGTGCCGTAATTATAGAGCCGCTTTATATCGACAAAGGACTAAGAGAAATTCCCACTCAGCTTGGAATAAGTGAGGATAAACATATCGAGGGGTTGAGCCTGCTCGTATCTTCCGTTCATAAAACGGGAGCGAAGGTTATCGCTCATTTAAACCATCAGGGCAGAATGGCAAATCCGAAAATTCCCGGTAATTACTTTGTATCCTCGACGGATAAGGCATGCGAAAACGGTGGAGCGGTTCCGAAAAGAATGGATAAGGACGATATGAGAAAAGCCGTAAACCTGTTTGTAAGTGCAGCAAGAAGGGCAAAAGAAGCGGGATTTGATATGATAGAGCTGCAGTTCGGACACGGGTATTTGCTGGCACAATTTATATCTCCTTTCGTAAACGATAGGGATGACGAATACGGCGGAAGTTTTGAAAACAGGATAAGATTTCCCCTCGAAGTTTTGGATGCGGTAAAGAAAACAGCTGATCTACCTATAATTGCGAGGATAAGCGGCGATGAAATGATACCGAACGGTATAAAATTACCGGAGATGATTGAATTTTCCAAGATACTCGAATCGAAAGGGGTGGAGATGATTCACGTTTCGGCGGGAAGTATTTGTTCCACTCCCCCGTGGTTTTTTCAACATATGTTTATCCCAAAGGGGAAAACATGGGAAATGGCAAAGGAGATAAAGAATAATGTTAAGATACCGGTTATTGCCGTTGGTCGCATCAACACTTTCGAAGATATAGAGACAATAAAGAATGGACGGTATGCCGATTATATTGCAATAGGAAGAGCTCTTGTGGCAGATCCTGAATTTGTAAGTAAATATTTGAAAAAAGCAAAGGGTATTGTAAGACCGTGCCTTGCATGTTCGGAAGGGTGTCTCGGTGGAGTAAAAGGGGGGAAAGGTCTGCAGTGTCTTGTGAATCCTGCTGTAGGATATAAAGATGGAGATTTAGAAAAAATCGAAATTCCCAAAAAGTATGCTGTTATTGGTGGGGGAGTTGCAGGGATGGAAGCTGCAATAGTAATGAAAATGAGAGGACACGACGTGACTATCTATGAGAAAGGGGAGTTGGGAGGACAGTTCAATTTGGCATTTCTCCCGCCGAATAAATCTACACTTTTAAAATTAATCGATTACTATAAGGAGAAATTAAAATCTCTTGATATTCCTGTTGTTTATAAAGAAGTTGATTCCGGTGAACTCATTGAAAAAGGGTACGATGGGGTTGTTCTTGCAACCGGTTCTGTTCCGGCAGTTCCGCCTATAAAAGGATTAAAGAAATATTATTGGGCAGAGGTTTTAAAAGAGGGAATGGTTATAGAAAACAAAAAGGTTCTGATTATAGGGGGAGGACTTATAGGTCTTGAGGTTGCTACTGCCTTATTGAATCACAACAATCATATTGTAATCGTAGAAATGCTTGACGAAGTAGGTAGAGGAATGGAAGCCATTGAGAAAACCCTTATACTTAAGAGACTTAAAGCAGGTGGTGTTGAATTTTATTTAAATTCGAGAGTTGAAGAGATTGTAGGGAATGTCGTAAAGGTAAAAGGAGAAAAGAATTTTGAAATTGATGCTATCGACGATATTGTTTTGACAACAGGTATGAGAAGTTACAATCCGCTTGAGGAGAAACTGAAAGGCAAGTTACCGGTTTATATTGTAGGTGATGCCAAGAAAGTGGGAAATGCTCAAGATGCTATAAGGGATGCATATGTGACGGCAAGGGAGATTAAATAAAAAATTAAATGAAATAAAAAAGAGTAATAAATATTTTTACTTCTGTCGCTTATAAATAATAATTCCCATTAATTTATCCTATAGTGTAATGGAAATTCGTTTTACATCACTTGCCAAAATCAAATTTATGTGTTAAATTACGGCGTATGAACAGAAATATGGTTGACATGATTCTTTACATTAAGAAGATGGAATTAAAGGGAATTGATCCCGAAAATATAAAAAATAACCTGTTAATGAGAGGTTATAACGGTCATGATGTCAAAAAAGCTATAGATCGCAGTTCCAAGCTCTTCATAAACAAAATGACAGAGAGACAGTTAAGTCCTTATGAAAAGGCTTATCTGACGGACGAAGCGGCAAAGTACCTTTATCAATTGGTATACTACGGTATACTTTCCAAAGAACAGTTCGAATCGGTAATTGATGATATAACGAATTATTCGCAACACAAAGTCAGTAAAGATGAATTAAAATTATTGGTCTCCATAATGCTATTTAACGAAAATCCCGAGAATTTATCACTCGGTGACGAGTTTGACGGACTGACTGTTTAACACGCTATGGCATCATTGATAATTGTCGAATCCCCGACAAAAGCCAAGACAATACAAAAATACTTTAAGAAAGGATATAAAGTCATATCGAGTGTGGGGCATATAATCGATTTGCCAAAATCGAAACTCGGTATTGATATAGAAAGTAATTTTACACCACATTACATTACGATAAAAGGCAAAGGGAAAGTGATTAAAAATATCAAAGATCAATCCCGCATTGCAGATGAGGTTTTTATTGCAACGGACCCTGATAGAGAGGGAGAAGCCATAGCCTATTTTATAAAAACGGTAGTTGAAAACGAGAATGTCAAGAGAGCTTTATTTTATGAAATTACAAAAGAAGCATGTGAAAAATCTCTGAAAGAATCGGGAGATATCGATTACAATAAGGTTGAAGCACAGAAGGCACGGAGGGTCCTTGATAGGCTTGTAGGTTACCTGATAAGCCCATATCTCTGGAAACTCATAAAGTCAGGGCTGAGTGCCGGAAGAGTTCAAACGGTAGCCCTTCGCTTGATCTGCGAGAGAGAAGATAAAATCAGGAACTTCAAGGAAGAGGAGTACTGGACGGTTAAAGTCTTATTCAAGAAAGATTCGTCTGATTTCACATGTGATTTGGTAAAGATTGATGGCAAAAAGCCTGAAATATCTTCGGAAAAACAGGCAAATGATGTTAAAAACGATATATTAAAATCAGCGTTCCATGTTACGAAGTACCAAAAGAGCAAGCGTAAACAGCAACCCCCTCCCCCCTATATAACAAGTTCATTGCAGATAGAGGCGAGTAGAAAACTCAATTTCTCTGCAAAGAAGACGATGATGGTGGCACAGCAGCTGTTTGAAGGAATCGATCTTGGTAAAAAAGGAACTACAGGGCTCATTACATATATGAGAACGGATTCAACGCGTATTTCAGAGAAAGCGAGGGAGAGTGCTAAACAGTTTATTGCAAGCACATATGGGGAAGAATATACCCAGGAAAAGGCGATTCGGAGGAAAACTAAAAAATTCGCACAGGAAGCCCATGAAGCAATAAGACCCACAAATGTGAGGCTTATGCCGCAAAATATTAAGCAACATTTATCAAATGACCAATACAAATTGTACAATTTAATTTTTACAAGATTTATTGCAAGTCAAATGGCGCCGGCAATATTTGACGAGACCAAAATTGAACTGGAAGATGGTAAGTATACACTTAAAGGAAAAACTTCCGTGCTTATTTTTGACGGTTTCAGTAAAATTTATCCCATAGATACAAAAGATAAAGGACATATTCCCTCCATAGATAAGGGAGAAAATATTAAACCTAAGGATGTGGAAACAGTTCAACATTTCACACAACCACCTGCGAGATATACGGAAGGAACCCTTGTAAAGGAGCTTGAGGCAAAGGGGATAGGACGTCCGAGCACGTATGCTTCCATAATCTCAAGATTGCTCGATAAAAAATATGTTATTGAAAAAAGTAAAACAATGTTTCCCACGGAGCTCGGTGAAATTGTCGAGAAAACTCTTGTAAAGTTGTTCCCCGATATATTTCATGTGCAATTTACATCAAAAATGGAGATGGAATTGGATGAAATCGAAGAAGGGAAGAAAAAGTATCTGGATTTAATGAGGGAATTTTATGCGAAATTAAGTGAAAGGATGAAAAATGTGGAAGAGAACAGAGCAAATATAAAAAAGGAAATCCAGGAAGAAACGGATAAAAAATGTCCCAAATGCGGTGCTCCGCTTGTCATAAAGTGGGGAAGATTCGGAAAGTTTCTCGCTTGCAGTAATTACCCGGATTGTAAATATACGGAACCATTGGAAAAAAAGAAGCCGAAGGAGAAAAAGCCGGTGGGGAGGGATTGCCCTAAATGCGGTGCCCCTCTTGTTTATGTTCATGGTAAATATGGTGATTTTATTGCCTGCAGTAATTATCCGAAATGTAAATATACGGAATCGATTACTACCGGAATCAAATGCCCGGAAAAGGGTTGTGATGGTGAAATTGTACAAAAGAGGAGCAAAAGGGGAAGGATATTCTACGGATGCAGTAACTATCCCAAATGTAAATTTTCAACATGGTACAAACCTGTTGAAAGGAAATGTCCCAAATGCGGAAATTATTACATGGAGGAACATAAGAATAAAGATGGCTCCGTAACATTCGTATGCCCGAAATGCGGATATGAGGAAAATGAATGAAGTAGTTATCATAGGCGGGGGATTGGCAGGTACAGAAGCTGCATACCAACTTGCAAAAAGGGGATACCACGTAATTCTCTATGAACAACGACCCCAAAAAACAACCGAAGCTCACAAAACGGATAGGTTAGGAGAGCTTGTTTGTAGCAATTCGTTAAAATCGATGGAGATTACAAATGCTCATGGATTATTGAAATACGAATTATCGGAATACGGTTCTCTTATAATAGAGCAGGCATATAAAAACAGGATAGCCGGAGGGAAAGCTCTTGTTGTAGATCGTGAAGAGTTTTCAAAAGGAATAACGGAAATTATAGAAAAAGAGAAAAATATAGAGGTAAGGAGAGAGTTTGCCGAGCATATTGATAAAAGCAAACCCACAATCGTTGCAACGGGTCCCCTTTCAGGAGAATTTCTTGAAAGAAACTTTGCCAATTCCGTAAAGGGGAATAATTTATACTTCTATGATGCTATTTCTCCCACTATTGTGACGGAATCGATAGATTTTACGAGGGCTTTTTGGGGTTCGAGATACATGGAAGGTGACAATGCATATTTAAATATCCCCTTAAATAGAGACGAATACAATAAACTTGTTGATATGATTAAAAATGCTGAAAAAGCTCATGTTCACGAATTTGACAGAGAATTATTTTTTGAGGGGTGTCTCCCCGTTGAAGAGATAGTAAAGCGAGGAGACAATACGCTTCGTTTTAGTTTAATGAAGCCCGTCGGAATAAGCTCACCGGAAGGATTTGATAAACCTTATGCGGTAATCCAATTACGCAGGGAAAACAGAGAAGGAACGCTTCTCAATATTGTGGGATTTCAGACACGAATGACATATACGGAGCAAAAAAGAATTATCAGAAGTATAGCGGCACTAAAAAATGCCGAAATAGCAAGGTATGGGTCCATGCACAGAAACGCCTACGTAAAAACAAAAAATGTATTGAATTATAATTTGTCTCTAAAACAACATCCTGAAATCTTCTTTGCGGGGCAAATTACGGGTGTGGAAGGTTATGTTGAGTCGACGCTTACCGGACTTATAGCGGCTGTCCAGATGGATAGGTATATTAAAGGTATTGCCCCGATTAAATTTTCCCGGAACACTCCTTCGGGAGCTCTTTTGAATTACCTCTTTTTCAATATTTCAGACAATATGCAGCCGATGAACATAAATTTCGGATTATTCCCCCCCATAGAGGAGAAAATAGGGAAGAAAGAAAGGCGAGAGCGAATGGTAAAGAGGGCAAAATGGTGGATAGAGAAACAGAAAGTGGAAATTTTAGAAACTATTTGAGAAAATTTCTGGAACATCTCGAAAAGGTAAAAAGATTTTCCGACAAAACGATAATCTCTTATGAAAATGATTTGAATCAGTTTTTTTCCTATATACATGAGCGGGAAAATTTAACAAGTATTGAAGAGATAAGGAAGATACATATAAGAGAATTCATATCATCACTTATGAGGTATGGTTTTGATAGAAGTTCGGCGAATAGAAAGTTATCGGCGATAAAATCATTTTTCTCTTTTCTTACCGAAACGAAAGTTATAAAAAAGAATCCTGTAATTTTAATAAAGGCACCAAAAACGGATAAGAAACTTCCCGATTATTTGACTGTTGAGGAGATAAACAGATTAATGACTCTTCCTGACACGAATAAGTGGATCGGGCTGAGAGACAGAGCCATATTGGAATTATTATACTCAACGGGAATGAGAGCATCCGAACTGATAAACCTGAATATGGGCGATATTGATTTTGAGAATGAAACGGTGAAAGTATTGGGAAAGGGGAACAAGGAGAGAATTATTCCGTTTAATCAAAATTCGAAAAACGCTCTTAGACATTATCTCACCGTTAGAGGGAAATTGTTTAAGGGGAAGGATGATGCGCTGATAATTAATAAAAACGGAGTAAGATTATCCCAAAGATCTCTTGTTAGAATTGTAAAATCGTACATAAATATTGCTGCACCGGGGAAAAAGGCAAGTCCTCATGTGTTAAGACACACGTTTGCTACCCATTTACTGGATAATGGAGCTGATTTGAGGGCAGTTCAGGCTCTTCTTGGCCATGCATCTCTTGGAACGACACAGATCTATACACATGTATCAAAATCCAGGCTAAAAAAAATATACAATCAAGCTCATCCAAGAGCCTGATTGTATATTTCTAATTGATCTTATTGTATTATTCCTTTAAGGCCGATTCGATTATAAGACGCATTTTATTTTCAAGTCCGGAATAATAACCGACAAACCGTTGAATTACACGTCCCTTCTTGTCCAGTATATAAGTCGTCGGTATTCCTCTTACACCGTAATCCTGGGCAATTTGTTGAGTTCCCTGAAGAATCGTATAATCGATTTTATATTTATCGGCGAAACTTTTGAGCTTATTCGGATTGTCCAAGCCGACACCTATTACGAGGAGCCCTTTTTTCTTAAAATCGTCATTGAGTTTGATTAATTCGGGTATTTCTTTACGACATGGCCCGCACCAGGTTGCCCAGAAATCCATTATGATAACCTTACCTTTGTTATCATGCAAAGTAAAAGGCTTACCGTCGAGAGTATGTAGAGTAAAGTTTAGCGATAGAGGTCTGTTAGCTCCTATATCATCTTTTGTTGTGACGGACGAGGAATCGGTTTTTATGGATTTTGAAGTCGTGTCCTTTTTAATTGTATCGATTGCTGTCGCTTTAGAATCTGTCAGCGTATCGACGGACGTATTCTTTGTTGTTGATTTGTTACTTTTTGAAGTTCCATTACATCCGCTGATAATAATTAATGATGCTACTATAAGTATAAGAAAAAATCTAAAGTATTTCATTATTTTATCCCTAATAATTTATTTATTAAAGGTTTATTGAATCCTACAATGGGGCGATTACCGATTAAAACGACGGGAACACCTTGCTGTCCTGTCATTCTAACCATATCTCTTGCCGCACTCATATCTTTTGAAACGTCGATATCCTTGAACTTAATTTTGTTCTGTTTCAGATACATCTTTGTTTTCCTGCACCAGGGGCAAGAAGGGGTTGAAAACACAATCACTCTGGGTTGCTTCTTTTCAACTGCCATTAATTACCTCCATTCAACTTGTCTATGTATTTTTTTGCTTCATAAGCGGCAACAGCTCCATCTGATACTGCCGTGACGATCTGCCGTAAATTTTTTACCCTGACATCGCCCGCTGCAAAAACGCCGCTTGTAGAAGTAATTGTATCCTCGTTTGCAATTACGTAGCCGTATTTATCAAGCTCAATTTGCCCTTTATACAGGTTAGTATTGGGAATTAATCCAATGTAAACAAAACAACCTTCCGTTTTTATCTCTTTTGTTTCTCCTGTTTTTCGATCTTCAAATATAACGGAGGTAAGTTTATTACCGTCACCTTTGAACTCCTTCACGAGATGCTCGAAGTAAAACTTAACGTTTTCTTTCTTTTGAATCTCATCCGCAAGTATTTTCTCTGCCGTGATATAAGGGAGATCCTGTATGAAAGTGATTGATTTTACAAAATTGAGTAGATAAAGAGATTCTTCAATCGCCGAATTTCCCGCACCAATAACGACAATATCCTTTCCCTTGAAGAAAGGCGCATCACATGTTGCACAGTATGAGATTCCGTGTCCTTTATATTCTTTTTCTCCGGGAACATTAATCGATCTCGGATGTGTACCGGTTGCAATAATTACCGCTTTCGATTTTATGGATTTGTTCCCTGATTTGATGATCTTTTCATTTCCGGAAAGATTAACTTCAGTAATGTCGTCATATAAAAATTCAGTCCCAAACCGTTCGGCATGTTTTGTAAATCTATTTGCAAGTTCTTCGCCACTTACTCCATCCGTATCACCGGGCCAATTGTCGACCTTTTCCGTTGAGGCGATATTACCTCCCGTGATCAACGGCTCCACAACGAGTGTTGAAAGCCCGCTTCTTCTTGCATATATAGCAGCTGTAAGGCCTGCGGGACCACCCCCCAGGATAATAAGGTCATATGAGTCTTTTAGTTCTTTACTCTCTTGCAAAGATCCCAAAGAAAAATCCATACTACCTCCCATTAAGCGAGGGCTTCTTTAATTTTGTCAATGTACTGTGCGTCGGGAAGAGCACCCTCAAAATATGTGTTTTCGTTTATTACAACTCTTGGTACGGCGCTTACGCTGTATGTATTGGAAAGAACGGGGAATTCCTGCGCTTCTATCATTTCCCCTCTGACTTTATCCGTCAACATTGCAAGCTTATGTGCCGTTCTTACCGCTCTCGGACAGTATGGGCAAGAAGTTGTTACAAAGACCTTCAAATTTACGTTTTTATCCAAAGATTTGGCAAAATTAACGAGTTCATCACCGAAATTTGTGTTTCCCGAGCCTATATCAATAATATCTTCGATAAGAGAGCTAAATTCATATCCCGCCGGTATACCGTAAAAGATAACAAAATTTTTCTCGGCTTCGAGTATCACGGCCGGTGTTCTTTCCACATTAAATTTACTTGCCTCTTCTTTGTTTTCATCGACATCATAAACGTTAAGTTTTATTTTGTCCGAAAGCTCGGAAACTTCTTGCAAAATAGCATTTGTATCG
>QNBC01000039.1 GCA_003641665.1 candidate division TA06 bacterium | reverse complement strand
CGAGAAATATTGTTCCCCCTTCGGCTGTTTCGACTCTACCCGGTTTATCCTTTACAGCCCCTGTAAATGCGCCCTTTTTATATCCAAACAACTCAGATTCAAGGAGGTTGTCGGGTAATGCTCCGCAATTTATTTTGACAAAGGGTTTATCTTTTCTATATGAAAGATTATGAATTGCATTTGCAAAAAGCTCTTTACCCGTTCCGTTCTCTCCGCTTATAAGGACTGTCGAATCGCTTTTGGCAATATCCGGTAATATTTTGAAAATTTCCAATATACGTTTATTTTTACTGACAATATCCTGAAAGGTATATTTCTCTCTGATTTCTTTATCCAATTCCTTTACTATGGAAATATCCCTAATAGTTTCCACCGCTCCTACGATTTCCCCCGATTTGTCCGTAATGGGAACAGCACTCACAAGAACATCGATTTTCTCTCCGAATAAATCCGTTATTTCAACCTCTTCGTCAAATATCGATTTACCTTCTTTTATTAGTCTCTTTAATAAACACTGTTTTTCACATACGGAAGATTTAAACACTTCGTAGCATCGCTTGCCGATAACATCGTTTTCCTCAACTCCTACAAGTTTTTTAGCGGCATCGTTTATATAGACTATGGCTCTATCAAGATCAACGACGAACACACCTTCAGCTATTGAATTCAGAATTATTTCATATTCCGACTTCTTCACTTTATCAAACCTCTCAGTATTTCAAGGTTCTTTTCATAGTATTCATTACCTCCCGGTGTCTCCAGTACCATGGGAACGGATTCAAATCTACGATCGTTAACAATAAAACCGAATGCATCTTTGCCTATTTTACCCACGCCGATGTTCTCATGCCTATCAACTCTTGATCCCAGATCTACCTTCGCATCATTCAGGTGAAATGCAAAAATCTTATTTATACCGATTAAACCGTTAAATTCCCGCATCACATTTTTATATGCATCCGCCGTTCTTATATCATATCCCGCTGCAAAAATATGACATGTATCTATGCAAACTCCGAATTTTTCCGGATTATTTACAATTGCAAGAATATCTCTTAAATGCTCGAACCTATAACCGACATTTGTCCCCTGCCCTGCTGTTGTTTCAATTAAAATTATCAGATTTTCGGAATCTACTTCCGTTGTTATCTCATTCAATGTATCCCCTATTCTTTTTATACACTTCGATTCTCCTTCTCCCATATGTGCTCCGGGATGGAAAACAAGAAAATTCGTACCAAGTTTCTTCGCTCGCTTTATTTCATCTATAAACGACAACTTTGATTTCTTATGCTTCTCCGGATCAGGGCTTCCGAGATTAATCAGATAACTGTCATGTACGATAATTTTCTTTATTCTTGAAACCGACCACATTTTCTTAAACTTTTCAACATCTTTTTCTTTTAACGGTTTAGCATCCCATCTCATCTGACTTTTAGTAAAAATTTGAATCGCATCACATTTAAGGTTTTCACCGTTTGTAATTGCATTATATATCCCTCCGGAAGTACTAACATGCGCACCAAGTAAGCCCATTACACCCTCCTGTAATAATTTCCCGGTAATTTTTCTATTAATCCCAGGAGTTCCAGATTCATTACCGCATTTGATAACTCTGATATGGATAATCCCGTCTGTTCTATAATCATATCAAAATGAATCGGATTAGATTTTACCTTATTATACACTTTTTTGTTTATTCCCTCAAGTTCCGGTGCGATTTCCGCTTTCATATCAACCGTTTTCTCTTCTTTCCTCACTAAATATCCCATAAGATCATTAACGGAAACAATAGGTATCGCTCCCTCTCTTATCAGAAGATCAGTTCCCTGACTTGTGATTCTATTTATGTCACCGGGTATTGCATAAACATCAATACCGAAATCGAGAGCCCATTTTACCGTTTTAAATGTCCCGCTTTTATATGCGGCTTCTACAACGAGAACCCCCTGTGATAGTCCGGCAATTATTCTGTTTCTGAAAGGGAAATTCTGTTTGAATGGACCTGTTCCAGGAGGAAATTCGCTGATTATACATCCTTTCTTAATCATTTTTTCATAAATATCTTTGTTGGATGCAGGATAAATAACATCAATTCCCGTACCAAGAACAGCCACGGTATTTCCTTTCCCATTTAGCGCTCCCACATGTGCATATCTATCAATTCCCAAGGCCATACCGCTGAAAACGACAATATCATTTAATGAGAGTCGTTTGCCAAACTCTTCCGCTATTCCCTTCCCGTAATAGGAACACCTTCTACTTCCCACAATAGCTATACCGGATTTTTTTAACAGACTCACATCTCCTCTTGCATATAATACGGGAGGAAAAGGGTTGTATCTCAACAATTTCTCGGGGTAATTGCTATCGGTATAAGGAATTATCTTTATATTCAAAGAATTAATACGTTTTAATAGCTCTTCATTAAACCTTTCATTCTTAATATCCGATAGAATATTTTTTCTAATTCCAAGTCGCTTTGATATTTCATCAGCATCACAATTCCTGATTTCCTTGAAACTATCAAAGTTTTCCATTAAAAGAAATATTTCTCTCTCCGTTATTCTCTTAATCGAAGAAATTAAAAGTATATCGTCATTTTCCATATATCAAGTATTTAATGTAATTCAGGAGTTCGTTCAATCCCTCTTTATTTTTTGCCGATATAAAGAAATGTTTCTCTCCTATTCCTTTCAGATCTTCTATTTTTCCCTTATCTTCTAACATATCAATTTTGTTGAAAGCAATTACTCTCTTTTTGTTAATCATCTTTCTGTCATATATGGACAATTCTTTGAGCAATTTGTTATATTCACCAATGGGATCGTCTTCGGTTACATCGATTATAAAGAGCAAAATGGATGTTCTCGAAATATGTCGTAAAAATTCGAATCCCAATCCTTTACCTTCATGAGCACCATCGATTATTCCGGGGATATCGGCAAATGTAATTTTAACTTTCTCATCTGTGTATATTCCGAGATTGGGAATAAGTGTGGTAAACGGGTAATTAGCTATCTTAGGATGCGCATCTGAAACAGCACTTAAAAATGTGGACTTACCGGCATTAGGATATCCTACAAGTCCCACATCTGCTATGAGCAACAATTCAAGTCTGAGAATCTTTTCCTCGCCGGGTTTACCTTCTTCCGCATAAAGTGGGACCTGTCTTACCGATGATTTGAAATGAGTATTACCTCTACCACCTCTACCACCATACGCTGCTATATGCTCCTCTCCATGATGAAGAATGTCAAACAGCATCATATTCATCTCATGATCAAATACTCTCGTTCCGGGAGGGACTTTTATGTAGACGGATTCACCATCCTTCCCATGCTTGTTATTCCCCATCCCGTTTCCACCGTTCTCAGCAATAAATTTCCTCATGTATTTAAAATCTCTCAAAGTAGACAAATTATTATCACCGATAATGATGACATCGCCTCCCTTTCCTCCGTCTCCTCCGTCGGGTCCTCCTTTCGGTTTGTACTTCTCACGATGAAGGTGAACTGAGCCGTCTCCCCCTTTGCCCGATCTGACTTTTATTATCGCTTTATCGATAAACTTATTCAACAAGCATCTCCAGTACTTTCTTAAACTTTTCCATTGCCCTCTCTATTTCTGCGGTAGATACAGCGTAACTTATCCTTATGTAATCATCCATTCCAAAAGCTTTACCCGGTGTAACGGCGACATTTCCGTTTTTCAGCAAATAGTTGCAAAATGAAAGCGAATCGTTTACCCCTTTGTGTCCATAGAAATTGGAAATATTTATAAAGAAATAGAAGGCTCCCTCAGGACGAATATAAGATATTCCTTCCAATTGATCCAATTTCTCCATAATATATCTTCTTCGTTTATCAAATGTCGCAAGCATATTATCAAATTCTTCGTTTTTGTTCTTTAATGCCGCATAAGCCGCCGCCTGACCGATTGATGAGGGACAGGATGTTGAATGCCCTTGTAATTTCAAGCAGTTTTTAATGATAAATTCTGGACCTGCTGCATAACCTATTCTCCAACCGGTCATTGCATATGATTTCGAAAACCCATTTATCACTACCGTATTATTCTTTATATCTTCTCCAAGTGCTGCAATAGAATAGTGTTTTTTTCCATCATACAAAACCTTTTCATAAATCTCATCCGATATACACAGAAGATCATTTTCAACGATAACATCCGCCAATTCTTCCAATGTATCTTTGTAATATACCATCCCTGTGGGATTATTGGGCGTGTTTAATATAATTGCTTTTGTTCTGTTTGATATGTTCTTTTTTAGTTTTTCGGCAGTAAGAATAAAACCGTCTTCCTCCGTATCCACAATCACCGGTTTCCCACCGGCTAAGTGCACTATCTCAGGATAGCTAACCCAGTAAGGTGAAGGAATAATTACCTCGTCGTTATCATCAAGAATCGACTCCATAACATTAAATATTGATTGCTTAGCTCCTGTCGAAACAATTATATTCGAGGGTGTATAATCAAGTCCGTTATCCTCCTTAAACTTTTTAACTATAAGCTCCCTAAGTGGTAAAATTCCTGCAGTTTCAGTGTAGTGCGTAAAACCTCTTTCTATTGCTTCGATTGCATAATCCCTGATGTATTTTGGTGTAATGAAGTCCGGCTCCCCGGCTGAGAGAATCATTATGTCATCCCCGGCTTCCCTTCGAGCTAGAGCCTCTCCGGTTATAACAAGTGTTATTGAAGGCTCAACTAATAATAATCTTCTCGCGGTAAAAATCTCATGTTTCATTGTTTTTCCTCTCGATTTTCATACCATTCGACAGTTTTTTGTAACCCATCATTTATATCGGTTAATTTGAAATTATAGATTTTTGATAATAGCTTGCTGTTATCCATAACACTTTTCATGATTTCTCCTTTTCTTGCCTCTTCCAGATCATAATCATACCCACTACCGATTTTATCACATAGCGTCTTGTACAATTCAAGATTTGATGTTTTCTTACCGGTTGATACATTGATAATCTCATTATTTGCTTTCAATGAAAGGTGGAAAGCCGCCTCTGCTACATCTTCTACATAAATGTAATCCCTTTCCATCTCCCCGAATCCATATATCTTAGATTTCTGTTTATTCAATATCTGGTTAATGAAAATCGCGACAACACCTGCTTCTCCTTTAGTACTTTGAAATGGTCCGTAAACATTTGATAAACGCATTATTACAAATGGAATATCGAACCATTTTGAATAAACTTTAATATAATTTTCCGAACTTAACTTTGAAATCCCATACGGAGATTCTGGAGATTCTCTCTTCTCTTCATTGGCAGGTTCTTCGCATTCTCCGTACATGGCTCCTCCAGTGGATGTAAATACAATCTTCCCTTTTCCCGCTTTCTTCATTCCGTTTAGAATGTTTAAAGTACCAATAGAGTTAACTTTCAAATCAAAAATCGGATCTTCTAACGACTTTCTCACATCAATTTGCGCAGCAAGATGAAAAACAAAATCTGCTTTTTTATTAGCCAATATATCAATTATCCTATCATTGGTAATGTCATATTTTAAAAACTCTATTCCACTTGGGAGATTATCCTTATTGCCAGTTGATAAATTGTCGATTACAGTAATTTCGTATCCCTTTTCAAGCAAAAATCTGGCTAGATTGGAGCCAATAAATCCGGCACCACCTGTTATTACAGCTTTCATCTATTACCTCACAAGTTCGTTAAAATCACACAACTTTAACTCATTATCAGTTAATAACTCCCTAAACCATTTCGATTTAAGAATCTCTAATTGCCTTTCCCTCTCCATAAAATCCTCACAACATCCATATCCGGGATGTGTTAAAAGTTCCGATATACCGTCTTTGATACATTTCACGTTACGTTTCACATTATCGGCAGTAGCTCCTCTCCCGAATAAATCTATAAGCGCATCAGGCATTTGCACCTTTTTCCTCATACTGTTTCTATGTAATTTCAAGTACAATCTTAGTAATTTGAATACAAAACTTCTGTTGTTTATATCTATAACTTCAGGACACCTTGTCGGGATATCATATTTCATTGCAATCTGCCTTTGTATCTTTCTCATAGCAGCTGATAGCCAAAACACATTACTGTGTGAATCAATGTGCAATAAAGGAACATCCGATTCTTTGAAAAGCTTTATTTGACTCTCGATCTCCTTTATTATTTCACTTGTCTTCATTAGATGCACCCTAAATATAAAATTTTTTAAGTTATAAAACCGACCCCTTCCGTCTACGAGTGATTTTACTTCACTAACTCTATTTACGGGGAAACCCTCCGTTAAGTTTACATGCAGCCCATACGATACATTCGGATGCATTTCATAGAATTCTCTCAATTTTTCAGGAGAGCAATTTATGTTTACAATCACTGAAACGGATGTTACAAGTCCAGCATCTATGAGTTCTTCAATTCCCTCATTTATTTTATCATTTAAGAACAAATCATCCGCATTTATTATAATCTTTTTCATCTCTTACTCGATTTTTCGAAGGGGAACATGATGCCACCGATTAAACTCGTAATAGCTGTAATCGCGAGGTATGTGAGTGAAAAAAGTAATGAAATCTCTTTTGCAATTCCTATCCTTGAGAAAAAATAAACGTACGATCCTTCCCTTACACCAAGAGCATTTATGGATATTGGAACCATGCTCAGGACACTGATAATCGGTATATATACAAAAAAGAATATGTAATTCATTTGAATGGAATACATCTTTGCTATTACGATATTTATCGCAATTATGGTTGTCTGCATCAGCATTGAAATAACAAATGCCAAGAACATTTTCTTTTTATTGTTTGCAAATTCGAAAAACAGATTATAAAATGTTATTATTTCTTTCCCGATATTCTTATATTTAATTTTCAAAACAAGCGGCTTGAATTTGATAAGAAATTTTTTATTAAAAGACATTATAAATATAATAATCATGATGATAAGGAGAAGCGATGCATACAAAACAAGTTTCATCCCCATCTTCATATATCCGATAATCACCGCTCCTATAAACGAATAGAAAAACAAAGCAGTAATTCCTATAAATCTTTCCACCAATACGGAAGAAGCAACTTCTTTGAGCCCATGTTCTTTCATATATACAGTCCTTACCGTATCAAGACCTATTGAGGAAGGTAAAAAATTATTAAAAAAGAATCCTATCAGGTAAATCCTGTAAAGCTTCCATATCCCCGCATCAACACTGTGCGTTCTTAACAGTATCTTCCATCTCAATGCATTGAAATAGATCAAAAGTAAAGCCAGTAAAAAAGAAATAACAAGCCAAAAATAGTTAATCGTCTTTATATGTTGAATTATGGGGTCGAAATCTATTCGCTTCAAAATCAGATACATGAGGAAAAAAGCAATGAGAAAACGTAATATTTTGAGAGACACACTCCTGATTTTACCTGCCATACTCCAATCTCTCTATGAGAAAATCCGGTAACTTCATTTCTCTCATCATATCTTGCGTTTCATGTATACAGTATTTTAAACGCTTGATTGTAACGGTGTTATTATCTCTATCTAATACTACATATGATAATCTGTTATCTCCGTCTCTCGGTTGTCCTACGCTTCCGGCATTTATTAAATATCTGGAATTCGTTCTTATTTCAGCCTTTTCTTTATACAATTTAATCTCATTATTTGTAATCTCGGCTATAAATGGTACATGTGAATGTCCGATGAAGGTTATTTTGTGTTTTTGTTCTTTTAATGTATAGTAAATTTTGTCCGTACTTATAATGTACTCCCAGCTATCGGGGGAATGAGGGTTTGAATGTACAAAAAACAGATCCTCATATTCCGCAGTTAAAGGTAAATTACAGACGTATTCCGTCATTGACTCAGGTAAAAGTTTCCTGCAAATATTAATTACATCTCTTGCATATTCGTTGAAATAGTAAAGATCCTTATCATTGCAAAGGGCACTGTCATGATTCCCCTTTATTGAGATATCAGCATTTTTTTTCACCCAATCTATACACTCTGCGGGATTCGGTCCATATCCGATTATGTCTCCGAGGGATACAATCATATCATATCTCTCAAAACTCCTCACTGCAGTTTTTAAAGCCGGAAAATTAGCATGTATATCGGAAAGAATTATAACTTTCATTGTTCTGTGTTATATTCGCCTTTTGCTATTTTGTCAAGTATTCCGTTAACGAATTTCCCTGCATCATCCGTAGAGTATTTTTTTGCTATTTCAATATACTCGTTCATTGTAACTTTGGGAGGAATATCGGGGAAATAAAGCAGTTCTGCAATTCCCAATCTAATAATGTTCTTATCAATATATGTCATCCGCTCTAACCGCCAGTTAATTGCTACACCCTTAATTATTCCATCTATATAATCTAAGTTTTCAACGGTTTTTTTAACGATCTTCTGCATGAAGGCATATACTTCCGAGCTATAATCCCTGCTCTTTATATCAGCTAATATACTATCGATGGAATCCTTCATCAAATCAAGTCGATATAAAGCTTCTAATGCCAATTCTCTTGCTTTTCTTCTGGAACCCATGTCTTTAGCTATTGATTTTCTTAATCAGATTAGCCATTTCTATTGCAGTCATGGCGGCATCAAATCCACGATTGCCCATTTTTGTCCCCGCTCTGTCTATCGCTTGTTCAACGGTATCCGCTGTGATAATACCGTAAGTAACAGGAATAGATGACTCACTTGCAACACGAGCAATACCTTTTGATACCTCAGCGGAAACGTAATCGAAATGAGGTGTTTCCCCTCTGATTACTGCACCGAGACAAATAACAGCATCATATTTGCCACTCTTTGCGGCTATACCGGCAATTTGCGGTATTTCAAATGATCCGGGAACACGTACTATTGAAATATTTTTTTTGTCACCTTCATGCCTGATTATACAGTCAATAGCACCGTCAATCAATCTTTCGGTAATAAAATTATTAAACCTCGAACTAATAAGAGCAAATTTCAAACCTTTTGCATTGAGTTTTCCTTCTATATCCATATCTCCTCCTAAACTTTTTTCAAATAATGACCTAATTTTTCTTTTTTCGTCTTTAAATAATGATAATTTATTTCATTCGGACATATCTCTATGGGAACCCTTTCCGTAATTTTCAAACCGTATCCTTTAAGACCTATGATCTTTTTAGGATTATTTGTCAATAATCTAATAGAAGAAAGACCGAGATCCACCAATATCTGCGCTCCAATCCCATAATCCCTCATATCAGGAGGGAACCCCAATTTTTCATTTGCCTCTACGGTATCGAGTCCTTTGTCCTGTAAATGATAAGCTTTGATTTTATTTATAAGTCCGATTCCTCTCCCTTCCTGGCGCATATAAACTAATACACCAGTCCCTTCTTTCTCAATGAGCTCCATTGATGCATGTAACTGATCTCCGCAATCGCATTTCAAACTCCCCAAAATATCGCCGGTTAAACATTCGGAATGAACTCTTACCAGAACATTTTCTTTTCCTTTTACATCGCCTTTCACAAGTGCGATATGTTCTTTATCATCTACCGAATTTGAATAAACGATAATATGGAAATTGCCATATTTTGTAGGTAATTCCGCTTCTGCTTCTCTCTTAACAAGCTTTGTCCTCTTTAATCTATATTCTATAAGCGATTGGATATTAATTATTTTTATATCAAATTTTTTTGCAATCTTCATCAATTTGGGTAATCTCGCCATATTACCGTCATCATCCATAATCTCACAGATTACACCCGCAGGTTTCATTCCGGCAAGTGTAGTAAGATCTACAATCGCTTCGGTATGTCCGGCGCGCTTAAGTACTCCACCTTTTTCGGCCATCAGAGGGAATATATGCCCGGGTTGTGCCAGGTCTGCGGGTTTTGTGTTTTCGTCAATTGCAACCTTTATGGTATGAGCTCTATCAAAAGCGGAAATACCTGTAGTAGTCCCCTCCTTTGCATCTATACTCACTGTGAAAGCCGTACCCAATTTCGATGTATTGTTTTCTACCATCAGTTTCAATCCTAATTCCCTCAATCTATTCTCCGTCATTGACAAACAAATCAAACCTCTTCCCTCTTTGGTTAAAAAATTTATCTTCTCCGGTGTCACGAGTTCCGCTGCCATAGCGAAATCCCCTTCGTTCTCACGATCTTCATCATCAACAATGATGATAAACTCACCGTTTCTTATAGCTTCTATCCCTTCTTCTATGGTATTGAATTTATACATTGTTACCTCTTTATGAAATTTTCCACATATTTACCAATAATATCCAACTCAACATTCACGATTTCTCCTGTTCTCAATAATGCAAGATTTGTTCTGTCCTGTGTTTCCGGAATCAACGAAACAGAAAAGGATGATAAGTCAATATCTTTAACGGTAAGACTAACACCATTTACCGCCACGGAGCCTTTTGGGACAATATATTTTCTTTGCTTAGATGGTAATTTAAATTTGAGAATTCTAGCATATCCCTCTTTCGAAACGGAAACAACATTTGTAGTAAAATCCACATGCCCGTATACGAGATGCCCATCCAAACGATCTCCGATTTTAAGTGATTTTTCCAAATTCACCTTTCTTCCTTTCAATTTGCTCCCTTGCTTTAGCAATGTCTTATCCACAGTTTCTTTCATGGCAAATACCTTAAAACCATCGGAATAAATATCCGTTACGGTAAGACACACCCCGTCTACGGAAATACTATCACCGTTTTTAACCTCTTCTAAAAATCTATCCTCAATTATTACATCAACATACATCCCCTTACCCTCGATTTTTAGTGAACTTATTGTTCCCAAACTCTCTATTAATCCTGTGAACATACCGTTCCCTGGATGAAAAAGTTATCATCAAACGTTTCCCATCTCTCAATATCCACTTTTAGAGGATTATTCACATATTTAGGTGTAATTTTACCAAATGCCGGAATTCCTTTCCCAAATATTTTCGGGGCATAAAATAGTGCCATACGATCCACATAATTTTTCTCGATGAATTGTGAAAATACGGAAGCTCCTCCCTCCACGAGTACACTCTGAATTTTCATTTCATAGAGAGTGCTAATAAGAAATTCGATGGAAACGTTCTCGCTTCTTTCGTTAACAAATACTTTTGAATTTAACTTCTCAAAATTTTTTATCTTTTCTTTATCTGCATCTTTCCCACAGAAAATAATCGTATTTCCTTCCGTTTTAAAAACATTTGAGGTCTCCGGAATATCGAGTTTTTTGGAAATAATTATCTTGTAAAACGGACGCTTTTTATCATAACCTCTGACATTTAAATGAGGATTGTCATGACGTACGGTCTGTGCACCTACAAGAACCGCATCATTTATGAATCGTAGATACATGGCATGTTCACGGGATTTCTTATTTGTAATCCAATTACTATCACCTCGAAGATCCGCCATTTTTCCATCAAGTGTCAAAGCAGCTTTCAAAGTAAAAAAAGAACGTTTCTTTACCATAAAGTGATTATAGAAGGCGTTCAATTTCTTCGCCTCTTCCTCTAAAACACCGACTTCTACCTTAATTCCGGCATTTTCCATTTTCTTTATACCTCTTCCGTTCACCTCCGGATTAGGGTCTTTTTGTGCAATTACCACTCTTTTGAATTTTTCTTCTATAATTCGATCAGCACACGGTGGCGTGTTGCCATGGACTGTACATGGTTCGAGATTCACATACAATGTGGCTCCTTCAACAGATTCATTTGCGTCATTAATGGCGTTTATCTCCGCATGATTTTTACCGTACTCTTCATGGTATCCCTTTCCTATTATTTTACCATCTTTTACGATAATCGCCCCTACAAGCGGATTGGGGGATACATTCCCCTGCCCTTTCTTCGCAATGTCCAGTGCCATTTGCATATAGTGTTTATCCATAAAAAACTCCTTTAAAAAAACCCCTCTCCAGGGGGTTATATACTCTTCTCCCATCCAGACTTTAACTGTCGGTTCCGGAATTTCACCGGATCGTGGTTTACACCTTGCGGACTTTACCGCCGGTTTGGAATTCCACCAAACCCCGAAGAGTCAAGTAATTATAATGAAAACAGTCTAAAAGTCAATAAGAAACAGCTCTCTTTTCCAATATGTTCTTTATTTGATTTTTCTCAAATACTCATTTATTGATTTTGCCGCTCTTTTCCCTGCTCCCATAGCAGAAATAACTGTAGCGGCTCCTGTTACAATATCTCCACCTGCCCAAACCTTTTCCTTTTTGGTTTTTCCTGTCTCCGGATCTGCAACAATATATCCTCTCTGGTTCAACTCAAGGTCAGGAGTAGTGTCAAAGAGTAAAGGATTAGGACCTGCACCAATGGCTACAATAATCATATCGAATTCCATTGTGAAATTTGATCCTTCTATGGGAATAGGTCTCCTTCTTCCGGAATTATCCGGTTCACCCAATTTCATTTTTATGCATTCGGCACCTGTTACCATCCCGTTTTTATCTCCGGTGTATTTCAAAGGAGCAGTCAGGAATTTAAAATTAACCCCTTCCTGCATTGCATGATGAACTTCTTCAACTCTTGCAGGTAATTCCTTTTCGCTTCTTCTGTAAAGTATCGTAACAGTTTCAGCTCCCATTCTTAGTGATGTTCTGGCGCAGTCCATTGCGACATTACCACCACCTATTACGGCAACTTTCTTCCCTCTCGGTGCAGGTGTATCATAATCTGGGAATTTATATGCTTTCATTAAATTTATTCTTGTTAAATATTCGTTGGCACTGTAAATATTTCCAAAATTTTCTCCTTCTATCCCCATAAACTTGGGCAAACCCGCTCCAACACCCACAAATATCGCATCATATCCCCTCTCATTTAGCAATTCATCTATAGTATATAATTTCCCCACAACAGCATCGAATTCGATTTTAACGCCGAGATTTTTAAGGTAATTTACTTCACTCTTAACAATATTCTTAGGTAATCTGAATTCGGGTATACCATATGTTAAAACTCCTCCTGCCTCATGAAGGGATTCAAAAATTGTCACGGCATGCCCCATTTTCACAAGATCAGCCGCAGCGGTCAAACCAGCGGGTCCGGAACCTATTACAGCAACTTTCTTACCGGAAGGAGGCATTTTATCCGGTATCTCAACAGCATTTATGTTTCTCTCGTAATCGGCTACAAATCTTTCCAACCGCCCTATTGCAACCGGTTTGTCCAATGCACCAACAACACACATTGCTTCGCATTGATCCTCTTGAGGACAGACTCTACCTGTTATTGCAGGTAGAGAATTGCTCTCTTTAATTTTCCTCGAAGCAGCCACATATTTACCTTCTCTGATTAACCTAATAAATGAAGGAATGTCTATCCCTACGGGACATCCTTCAACGCATTTCGGTACTTTGCACTGTAAACATCTATCAGCCTCTATACCAGCCAATTCAGCAGTATAACCGTAAGGCACTTCAAGAAAATTGAATTTTCTGAGTTTGGGGTCCTGCTCAGGCATATCCTGTCTTGGAATTTTTATTTTAATCAACTGTTCATCTCGCTTGCTCAAACCGTGCCATTTACAACCGTAGCGAGTGCAAATATAAAAAGGAATCAATTTAGAGAATGCGGATACAATAAACTCGGCTACCTTAGGTGCCCCGCATTCCTCACAGGGGTGATCATCTACAAGCAAACTCTTACCACAATGAGGACACATCATATCATCAACGATATCACCTTCTTTCAATGACAGATTCGTTTCGGTTTCAAATATGTTAAGATAAGGACTTAGTCTTATCTCACCTTCTTGTCCTTTAAATTTAGCCTTTACAAGAATATATTTTTGCTCCTTTTTTTCTACATTCAACGATTTATGACAGTGAGGGCAATAAATATGGAGATATGACCCGTATTTTATGTATTTAGGTTCAACTTTGTTAAATAAATCCATAGTAACTCCTATTTAATTGAACGGAACAGTGAAATTCTTTCATCTTCGATATATGTTCTTTGTCTTTTCATG
>QNBC01000038.1 GCA_003641665.1 candidate division TA06 bacterium | reverse complement strand
TAAATTATGATGCATTCTTGACAAAAAGAATGTATAAGTTTACAATAAAGAAAAGGGTATTTATGGAAAATAAAGAATTATTTGATGTATTCAAACAAGAATCAGATGAGAGAATGCAAATCGTCGTAACTGATATGCTTACCATGGAAGAATTAGGTAAAAACGACGAGAAAATAGATGAAATATTAAGGGAATTGCATGGTTTAAAGGGAGCTGCAAGGATGATCGGATTAGACGATATCGTTGAAACGATACATGCTTTGGAAGAAATGTTTAGGGATATAAAAACCGAGAAAATGGAATTTAACAAAGGAGTAATTGATCATATTTTTTCTGAAATAGATAAAATAATTGATTACGCAAACAATTTAACCGCTGTTCCTGAAAACAAAGGTAAAGAGGAGAAAAAGCCCGAGAAAGAAAGCAAAAGTCATTTGTTTTTAAATGTAAATTTTGAAAAAGTTGATAAATTAATAAACGAGATTAATGATTATACTATATTCTTTAATAACCTATATTTAATCAAAAAGGACCTGGAGAATCTTTTAGATAGTGTTAATGGGGAAGATTACAAAAAAGAGATAAAACAAACATATAGGAAAATTGACACTATTCTAAAGAGGGGCACAATAAAAATAAAATCGATTCATGAAGCGGTATTTGCTCTGAGAATGGTTCCGGTAGATACTATATTTAACAGATTTAAAAAAGATGTAAGAAATGTAGCCTCAGAAGAGGACAAAAAGGTTGAATTTGTCGTACAGAGTGGTGACATAGAAGCCGATTTACATATCCTCAGGCGTTTAAGTGATCCCATATTGCATATTTTAAGGAATGCTGTAATTCATGGAATTGAGAGACCTGAAGATAGGAAGATAAAGGGAAAAAACGAAAAGGGAATTATAAAAATTTCCGCTATGTATGAGGGGAATAATCTTGTTGTTAAAATATCAAACGACGGGAAACCAATTGATTATGAAGAGATAAAAAGTGTGATAATTGAAAGAGGTATTGTAGATAGAAGTGTTATTGAAAATTACAGCAATGAAAAATTGTCACAATTTTTATTCACAATGGGCTTTACAACGCGAAAGGATGCGGATTATACCTCAGGTCGCGGAATCGGCTTGGATGCGGTTAAGAAAATAGTAGAAGATGAATTAAAGGGGAGTATTTATTTATCATCCGATGAGAAAGAAACCGTATTTACTTTAAAAATTCCTCTTACATTATCTTCAACTGATGCGGCAATAATAGAAGATGCCGGTAATCGATTTGCATTTCCAATTACCGATGAACTTATGTTTGTAAAATACGGTGAAAAAGATTTAAGGCAGATTGAGAGTAAAGTCTACTTATTAAAAAATAATGCGATTTATCCCGTGCTGTTTCTTAACGATATACTGCAATATGACAAACAGATTTCTCATGGCGGTCATGCATTAATTGTTGATTCAAAAGAAAATCCTTTTTCAATTGTTTTTGATAAGGTGGAAGACATAAAAAATATTGTTATAAACAAATTGCCCTATCCTGCTGAGAATATCCCTTTTATATCCGGAGTAACAGTTTCGGAAGGAGGAAATCCGATACTTATAATGGATTTGAATGATATTAAGAAGTTTGCAGGCAATGAGGGAATTGTGAGAAAAAGTAAAATCAAGGGGAAGGAGGAAAAGCGGGTTATTAAAGTGCTTTTAGCAGAGGATTCGCCAACGACAAGAGATGTTGAAACATCAATACTCAAGAAAGCCGGGTTTGATGTTAAAGCAGTCGGAAACGGGAAATTAGCTTATGATTTGTTGAAAAAAGAACACTTTGATGTTGTTGTCTCCGACATTGAAATGCCTGAAATGAACGGTTTTGAACTGGCTTCATTGATAAAGAAAAATGAAAAATACTCGGATATACCGATTATAATTGTTACTACAAAAGATGATAATGAATTTATTCAAAAGGGAATAGAAATAGGGGTCGACGGATATTTTTTGAAGAGCAAATTCAATGAAGAAGATTTTGTGAAGAAAATTGAGAATGTTATATGATTAAAATTCTGATAGTCGATGATTCACCGGTAATAAGAATAGCATTGAAAAATGCATTAAATAGGGTGGATGGATTTGAAGTTATAGGAACCGCTTCCAATGGGGAAGAGGCGATTAAGGAAAATATACTAAAATCTCCGGATATAATAATTATGGATATATCCATGCCTGTTATGGACGGATTGTCAGCAATAAAACATATAATGAAGACGAAACCCGCACGTGTTCTTGTGTTTTCAGGTTCCAAGTTTTTTTCGAGTACGGAAGATCCCGTTTATGAGGCTCTTTCCGTAGGAGCAATGGATATAATTAAAAAAACTGCCGTAATTGATCCGAATAGTAACGATTTCGAAATAATTGTAGATAAAATAAAGGAAATAAGCACAATAGATTTGCATAGAGGGATTGTAAGAAAAGAAAAAAGATTACAAAACATTGAAAGAGTTAAACATGATTTTGACATAATTACTATTGGTGTTTCTACAGGTGGTCCTCTTGTTTTGAAACAGATTTTGGAGAAACTTTCTCCTGATTTTGATAAAACAATCGTAATAACACAACATATGACAAAAGGATTTATAAAAGGCTTGTCGGATTGGCTGAACTCGGTAATTAAAGTAAAAACAAAAATACCCGTGGATGGAGAGAGATTGCAGAAAGGTTATATTTACTTTGCTCCGGATTACTTCCATATAGGTGTAAGGAGTAACAGAATTAGATTTTTGGATTCTCCCCCAATCAATAATTTTAAACCTTCTTGTGATGTGATGTTTGAAGAATTTGCGAGAGAATACGGGAAGAGCCTTTTAGCAATTATACTAACGGGTATGGGAAGAGACGGGACAAGCGGATTGAAAAAAGTTAAAGAAAAAGGCGGGTATGTTATTGCACAGGATGAATCTACTTCAGTAGTATACGGAATGCCTAAAGCGGCAGTAGAAGCCGGAGTGGTAGATATAATCCTGCCGGCAAACTTAATAGGAGAATATATAAGTAAATATGGAATTGAAGTTAAGTGACATAAGCAATTATGTAGTTGAACGTTACGGGATCGATTTAAAGGATGATAAGCTTAATAAACTAAAAGGTTTAATTACTTCTAATATTGATATATCAAAATTTCAAAATATAGAAACATTGTTTAAATTCATGGATAAGCATCAGGAAATTAGGGAACGAATTATTGCTGAAATAGTTGTACATGAAACGCATTTTTTTAGAAATGTCCATCAATTTTTACAACTTAGAGATTATATCCTTCCGAATCTCATACGAAAAAACAAAAAGATTAAAATATTGAGTTTAGGCTGTTCAACGGGAGAAGAACCTTATTCGATTGCAATGATTGTCGATTACTATTTTAAAGGATTTAAAAGAGATATATCCATAGTTGCTGTTGATTTGTCCGCTAAAGCCATTGAAAAAGCCATAAGCGGAATATACAAAAAATACTCATTTAAAGATTATGCAGAGTTTGAAGAATTAGAAAAGTTTTATATTAAAAAAGAAAAAGAGCGATATATACTTTCCGATGACATAAAATCCATGGTTCAATTTATAAAAGGAAACGTCTTTGATTTTCTTAAATACACCCGAGAAACTTATCATTTAATATTTTGCAGAAATTTGATTATATATTTCAACGAGAAAACAATGAAGAGATTTTTGGATTTAGTATTGGATAGACTGGATAAAAGCGGTTTTTATATAGCGGGACATAGCGAGATATTAGAGAAGATACATGACGGATTTCAGATTATTTTTCTTGGTGAAACATTTATATATAAGAAACGTTCCATTTATAAACCGAATCTTATTGAAGAAAGAGTCGGTAAGAGTCTCAATAGATTTGTTAAGGAAAATGTGCCGAAATCTTCTAAAAAAGAGGGAAAACCGGTTAAAGTGGAAAGGGTTAATAAGGAAATTGATTTACTCAGTATAAAAGAATCGATTTTCAGATCATTGGAGGAGGAGAATTACAAAGAGGTTGCAGATTTATGCAGAGAATATTTAGCTAAAAAGAAAGAAGAAGATATAGGAATAATATTAGCCTATGCATTGATGAATCTTGAAGAATTCAATGAATCGATAACTATATTAAAGGGAATAAAAGGAATGAATTCCGTTTTGAAATATCACATTATTAAGGGAATAAACTACTACTTTCTTTTACAATTTAACAGAGCAATAAAATCATTTAAAAATGCATTATTTATTTGTGATTCAAGTATTTATGCTTATTATTATCTGGGACTCATATATGAGCAATTACAGAATTATGATATGGCAAAAAAATATTTTAAAAAGGCAATTTCTAACAGATTAGATGATAATTGTATTTATGATATGGAACGAATGGATAGAAATCTCAAAATTGAACTTGGCGAGTTTGTAAAAATTGCAAATGAAAAAGTAAAAAAGATTGAGATGTTAATGAAGGAGTGATTTATGAAAAGAGTACTTTATATCGAAGATAGTATAACACTGGTTAAAATCGTAAAAACGTTTTTAGAAGACAATGGATACAATGTTACTACCGTGGATAATTATGAAGATGCGGTAAAATTGATAGATGAAAACGATTATGATGTTATTGTATCAGATATAATTTTGCGAGGTATCAATAAAACGGGATATGATATTGTAAAGTACTTCAGGAAGAACAAAAGCGAAGAAACACCTGTTATTGTTACATCTACGAGGGGGGGAAGAGGTGTTGTAGTTGCTTCGAAGATGTCAGGTGCGAACCAATTTCTGCAAAAACCTTTTAACCCGGAAGATTTACTGAAGATAATTGAAGAGGAAATAAATAAATGAAAAAATATCTCATTTGCAATTTATCAAATTTACTAATAGCATTTGAGTTGGATTCAATCGAAACCGTAATGGAAAAATATGAAATTATTCCGGCTGAGTTTTATCTCTCTTTTTTTCCCGGATATTACTTGAATCCCATTGACAGTAGATTACTCCCGGTAATCGATTTCAATAATTTTTACAATATATTACCGAATGAAAAGAATAGAAAGATGTTATTAATAAAAGAAGGATATGGTATAATAGTTGATAATGCGGATAGGGTTGTCGAATCAAAGGCTGTATCGTTAAAAAGAAGCAAGAAAATCGAAGGAGTTTCTTATAAATCGTATATAAAATATGATAACAAAGTTGTTCCTGTGATTGCTTTATCTGAAATCGAATCAAGGATAGCAAAGGAGAAAAAGATAGAGGATACTTTAAAAAAGAAAAGCAAAATACTGAAAATTAAAAGGGGATATTACAGTAATGAAAAAGTGATTGAAGAAAATATCGAAGGAGAAGAAAAAAGTATTTTGGTTTTTAAATATAATGAAAAACTTTATGGGTTAGATACTGAATTCGGGTATTACATAGCCGATAATGTATTAATGACTCGCTATCCTTATTCCGATAGATTGGCAGGTATAATAAACCTTCGAGGTGAAATGATTAATATATTGTCCTCGAATTACGTATATAACGACAAAGAAATCGAGACAAAAACATTTGTAATTGTTGAAAGAGAGAATGTTAAAATCGGATTAAAGGCTCAGTCCGTTTTAAGTATGTATAAAATAAATCAATCGAAATTAATGAAGAAAAAAGATGGTGAAAAATTCATTGATGAAGTTTACAAGAATGAAATAGAAGTATTTATAATAAATGTTCCCAAATTAATGAATGATTTAACAGGAGAACATTAAATAAATGATAAAAAAGGAGAAATTATGGATAATGATCTGAAAATGATTCTTGAGAAAGAACGCATTGAAAAACTCAATGAAATGTCTCTTTCAGGAGTTAAATTAAGGTATTTTTTTACAGGATTCTCAATTGTTTTGGCGCTAATATGGCGTCTTATGGGGCAATCGGATATACAGTACTGGCAGATGATCGCACTATTAATTATGCAGATATTAAACAATCTTATGGTTGTTTATACAACAAAGATAGGAAAATACAACGATTTTGTGGAAACACTTGTACAGATAATGGATTCATTTGGAATTATATCCCTTGCCTATTTTTCCGGTATGGTAGCAAGCCCGTTCTTTCTTCTGTTGTTTGTAACATTATATGTAAATGCAGTTAAAACGGGTTACAAAAGAGGACTCCTCAAATTAACCACGGATATCGGCGTCTTTTTTATAATGCTTTTGGTAGCTCGGCTTACAGGACGGGAATTTAATTGGATTCATCAGCTTGGAGGGATTGTATTTTATACTATAATCGGATACATTTTTTGTCTCTTAGGGCAGAGGACTCTTGATAGAATGATAAAATTCAGGGAAATAATGGGCGCTGTTGAAACTACCGGTAAATTGGATGTCCGGAGTAGAGATGATGAAAAAGATGAACTGGGATACTTGCAGATGAGTTTTAACAGGATGCTTGATTCCCTCGAAAAAATGGCGAAACAGATAGGAGTAATTGCCGAGGATAGATTGTTTGACAAAGAACTCGAAACAGAAATTCCCGGTGATTTGGGAGAGGCAAAAATTAAGTTGTTAAAAAAGATGAGGTTGCTGGCAGAGGCGGCTAAGTTGATTGCAGAAGACAATCTGGAAGATGATGTACTAAAGGTTAAAATGGAAGGAGACATAGGAAATGCATTTACTCACATGGTAGAACGGTTACTTAAGCTCGCGGAATTTGCCAAAAAACTAAGCCAGGGGGATCTTACGATTAACGGTGAAGAATTGGGTAATGGAACTATCGGAAGGGTCATGAAGGACATGTTAAGTAATTTAAGAATAGTTATACAACAGATTAAGGAAGCGGGATTGAGGATAGCAAGTGCTTCAAATGAGATTCTTTCATCAACGGAAGAGTTGAGTGCCGGGTCGAGCGAACAGGCATCAAGTGTGGAAGAAGTTACCGCTACAATAGAAGAGTTCTCCAATACATCGAGACAGATAGCCGGGACAGCCGAAATGGTCGAAGAACAGGCGAATAATAGTTTGAAAAAAACCATTGAAAGCACGGCAAGCATGGAAAATGCAGCACAGGCTATGAATGATATAAGAGGCTCGGCAGAAAACACCTCCAAGCGAATTCTTGAACTGGGGCATAAATCGGAAAAGATCGATGAAGTTGCACAGTTTATAAATGAAATCGCTTCTCAAACCAAATTGCTATCGCTTAATGCTTCTATTGAAGCCGCAGGAGCGGGAGAAGCAGGTAAAAGATTTAGTGTTGTAGCCGAAGAGATCAGAAACCTGGCAGAGAATGTATCTCAATCTGCAGGAGAGATTACAAATCTGATTAAAGAGATTAGAAATTCCATAAATGCTTCAATTATGTCAACGGAAGAGGAATTAAAGAAAGTAAATGCAGGTGTTGACTTGACAAACAGCGTAAGTGTCAACTTAAATGAGGTGTATTCCACAATAGATAAAACGACACAGTTAAGCAGAGAAATTAGAACCGGGACGGATCAACAGAAAAGCGCAAGTGAACAGATAGTTGTAACGATGAAAGAAATATCATCGGTAGTTCAACAATCAGCTATTAGCACGGAGCAAGTTAGCAAGTCAGCGGAGGATTTGAATAAGCTTGCCGAGGATTTTAAAGAAACCTTAGAAAAGTTTAAAGTTGAAGATTAAATTGAGATGATAAAATTACAAAAGTCAACATTCAATGAGATTGAGCATATTTTTGTTTCTTCCTGCAACAGGCGTTATTTTTCAAATAATTTTGAAAAGAAATATAGGAATTGTGCTCAGTGCGAGTTTTATGAAATCATCAATTATAATTTGATTGTTGGAGGATTAATACTGCATGATTATGATGAATATTCAAACAGGATTATGTTTACAATTGCAATCTCTGAAGAGCAGCAGAATAAAGGAATTGGAAAGATGACAATGAAAAGAATTCTTGATTATATCTTCAAGGATAGAAAAATAAGGAGAATCTATATTGAAGTTTACGAGACTAATGAGAGAGCGATTAAATTATACGAGGAATTCGGTTTTATTAAAGAAGGGAGGTTAAGGAAACATACATATAAAAATGGTGATTATATCGATCTTTTTATAATGGGGTTATTGAAAGAAGAATACATGCGTAAATTTTATACGGGGAGATAAAAATGAAATGGAGAAGTTTTCTGTTGTTTGTAATCATTACATTGTCATCATTATACCTTTTTGGACAGGGTATAGAGGTAAATATAAGCGATTTGAAGATAAATAATGTAACTGTTAACGGCAGTTTGAATGGAGCTAATGAAATTCGGTTATTTAGCGATTTTAATGGCAAACATTATTTATTGGGGTATTATTCAAATAATAGGATTAAAATCGTTCCTATCAGTGATAGTTTATATCTGGCATTGACATTGAAAGGAAAAAATATGAAACCGGAATTAACAAAAGAAAGTAGAGTACCTTTTATTGTTTACGAGTTTTTTTCAAGTGAGATGTATTCCGTTTTGCTTTTATCAATATATTCACAATACGGAATAAACAATGCATCGTTGGATGTGGCTACATTTCCGGTTATGACTGCAGCCGGTATCATTATACCTTTAGTATACACATCTAACCATGAGATTTCATATGGAGAGTGCATTCATTCATTCACATCGAATATCTATTTGGGGGGTATCGGATTAGCTACCAATTATCTTTTTTCCGATCAGTTTGAACCGCTGACAACGTTTATTTCTGCTTTAACCGGAAACATCGCGGGATATTGGATGGCAAAGAAGAAAAGGTATACGCCGGGACAAGCTTTGATATATGATGAGATTTTACAAAAAACCTCATATATTAGTATTTCTGCTTCAACAGTTTATCAGGATTCAACAGTTAATGGGAAAATCGTTGCGAGTTCGTTTTTAGGGGCTACTATCGTAGGAGCAATATCCTCATACATACTTGCGGATAAATTCAAAGATATGAGTACTGGTGATATCTTTCTATATGATGGTCTATCAAATTCAATTGCCGCATCTGCGGTTTGTATTGCTGCTTCATTTACAGATAATGGAAAGATTATAATTCCCATATCGTATGCCATGTTTATACCGGGATATTACGTAGGATATTCAACACTGAAATCAGGGCATCTGAGCACAGCTGATGGTGTTGTTTTCAATCTCGGAGTATATGCCGGTTTTCTTCTTGGAGGAGCTGTTGATGCATTGCTGTCCATAAACACATCATATAATGAGTTTATAGGAACGGCTGTCGGAGGATTAACAGCTACTTTTTTAATGTACAAATGGGTAAAAGGACGAACAACGGTTGCTACGATGGATTCAAAAATCGGAATTGAATTTAATCCGGTCCCGATGGTTAGTCATGACGCTTTGAATAATTTTACGTATTCATTAAACAGGTTAATTACAATTAAATTTTAAGGAGTTTTTTATGAAGGTATCCTATATCGACTACAAAAAGATAAAAGCATTTATGAAAGAAGGATTTATAAAAGCAGGAGTTCCTAAAGAAGATGCGGAAATTTCAGCCGAAGTTTTAATTACTTCGGATTTAAGAGGCATCGATTCGCATGGAGTAGGTAGATTTAAAATGTATATTGACAGAATAAAGGATGGGATACAATTACCTGTTACGAATTGGAAGATTATCAAAGAAACTCCAACAACTTTATTGGTAGATGGCGGAAACGGAATGGGACATGTCGTTTCATATCATGTAATGGAGTTAATTATAGAAAAAGCGAAGAAATACGGTATGGGTTCCGCTGCAATTACCAACTCGACACATTTCGGAATAGACGGGTATTACCCGCTTATGGCAGTGAAGGAGGATATGGTTGGATTTGCTTTTACTAATGCCAGGCCTTCCATTGCCCCAACATTTGGTGTAGAACCTATGATTGGAACGAATCCCATAAGCATGGCTGCTCCAACTGATGAAGATTGCCCGTTTTGTATTGACGGAGCGACATCTATCAGTCAAAGGGGAAAGATAGAACAGTTGGAAAGAGAGGAAAAAGAAACACCGGAAGGGTGGGCAATTGATGAAAATGGTAAACCTTACACGAATACGTCGAAGCTTTTGATCGATCTTGTAAAAAGAAAAGCGGCACTATTACCTTTAGGCGGAGTCGGTGAAATTCTCGGAGGTCACAAAGGATATGGACTTGCCGTTATGGTTGAGATTCTATCTTCCGCTTTTGCAGGAGGCCCCTTTGGTAAATCTCTTCTCGGATATGATGAAAAGGGTAATAAAATTCCATATGGACTCGGACATTTTTTTATGGTAATAAACATCGAAAATTTCATACCTGTTGATGTATTCAAAAGAACAACAGGTGAGATAGTGCGTACTCTTAGAAACTCAAAGAAAGCACCTGGGCATAATAGAATATATGTTGCAGGAGAGAAGGAATGTGATAAAATCAGGGAGAGAAAGGAGAAAGGGATTCCAATTAATGAAAATTTGAAAATAATTCTTAAAGGACTAAAAGGTGATTTGGGAATTTCTGTGGATTTAGGTATATAAAAAATAAATTTGTGAATATAAGCTAAATATATTAATAAATAATAATGGGGGTTGACAACTTATGACTATTTTGTTATATTAATAGAAATTCCCCTAACATAATTCCCCCCTTGATGGAGGAGTGCTTTCGAGCATTCCTCCATATACTTTTAATGCATGATTTTTAATTGAGTTTATTTAGAAGATCAAGTTCCTGTTTTGTCAGGAATCTAAATTGTCCCGGCTTTAGTTCCCCCAATTTTATAGGACCGAATGAGATTCTCTTTAACCAAATTATTCTCTTTCCAAGAGCTTTCATTGCATTTCTTATCTCCCGGTTTTTTCCTTCTTTTAATTTTGCAATGTACAAGAAACCATGAGGAGTTATCCTTGTGAAAAACACATCGCTGAATCTATACGAAATATTCTCGTACCTTATACCTCGTTTTAATCTTTGAATTTCGTTATAAGATAGACGTTTATTTATAAGCATTGAATAAACTCTTTCTATTCTCCCCTTTGGATGGGAAAGGCGGTTAATAAGAGTTCCATCATTTGTCATTATTATCAGTCCTTCCGTATTTATATCGAGTCGACCAACAGGTTTTAAGTGTTTCATATTTTTAGGTATTATGTCATAAATCGTTCCTCGTCCAGAGTCGAGTTTTCGTGACGATATAATTCCACGGGGTTTGTTTATAATAAGATATTCGAATTTTTTAGCGGTCATTCTTTTGTTTCCGATTTTTACAACATCTGTGTTCGGATCTATTATTGTTCCTGCTTCTTTGACTATGGAGCCATTGACATAAACTCTTCCTTGGGCAATAATCTCATCGGCTTTTCTCCTGGAATCGATTCCAGCGAGACTAAGAAATCTGTTTAATCTCATCTTTTCCATAAATATCACTCTTTATTATGCATATTGGGGTAAGTTCTTTACCTTGGCCCATGGGGTTATCTCTCATAAAATTTTCTATCCATTCCTTGTCGATGCCTTTTGAGTATCCCACTGCCCAGGAACCCCCGATGTCATTTATGTCCATAATTGCAAATTTCAATTTATATTTTTGCGATAGCTTGTTAACGACTTCTTGAGGATTTTTAGGTCCGAGAATGACATATTTGTCGAAAGGAGGGACCGGTGAAGTATGGGCGGCATCAATCATTGCAGCATCTTTCCCCGCAATTCTGTAAAAATCTCCTTTTCTACCAAAGAATCTGGTGATACCGCCAATTATTGCGGCAATCAAGATTCTAAATGCTCCCGCTTCATTAATAGCACATTGCATAGTAGCAGGGCTTCTTAGACCGACTCCGTATGGGACTTTTCTCACTTTGCTCCACAAGAATTTCGCTAATAAACCAATCTTGATATCTTTTTCGAGGATTGCTCTTCCTTGAATGATAGCTATTACACTTTCGCTAAAGACAACAATGTCGTTACTCTTCACAAATGGGAGTACATATCTATTTATAATATCGTCAATATTATCATCTTTTGTAATGATATGTGTTTTAACCAAATATCTTTTTATTTTCTTCATCGAACTCATCCCAGATCTCCTTCGCAATGATTTTAATATCTTCAAGATTCTTTAATCCGAAGTATTCAAGAAAATGATTTGTTGTACCATATAACATAGGCTCCCCGGGTAAATCGGATTTACCGAGTACTTTTATTAGATCTCTATTTAGAAGTGTTTTAAGAACCCCATCACTTGAAACGCCCCGTATGTGCTCGATTTCATTCTTGGTAATAGGTTGTTTATATGCAATTATTGCCAATGTTTCAAGAGAGGATGTTGAAAGATTCGGTAAATCTCTATCTTTTTTCATCTCTTTGATTATATCTGAATATTCCGGTTTGGTGTAGATACGATATCCTTTTGCCACCTGTCTTATCTCAAAAGAATGTTCGGCATAATCGTTGTTAAGTTCTTCAATTGCATTACGAATTGTAATAATAGAATCAATGCCGAGAATTTTTTTTAATAAACTAATTGAAACGGGAGATTCGGCGGCAAAAAGAACAGCTTCAATGTATCGTTTTATGTCTTTTTCCATTTTAAAATCCTTTTTATTTGTTCATGAACATATTTATCAAAAATAGCAACCAGTATCAAGTAGATAACGGAAAAGACAATAATGTCCGCAGTCATATTAATCAATTGGTGCCATTTTGTATTGTTATTTAATAAAACAAAGTATCGTTTATAGAGTATAAAAATGCCTGATGTTATAAGAGAAGCGAAAAGGGAAGGTGTTGATTTTTTTAAGAAATCGGATAGTGGGAAAGAGAAGAATTTTTTTGAAAACATACGGGTCAAAATTGCAAAATTAACAAAAGAACCTAAAGCCAGCGCAAGAGCGAGTGATTTAACCTGTAAAGGTTTTATGAGTAAAAGCGCAAGAATGATGTTAAAACAAACGGTAATAAGGCTGGATATCATAGGTAATTTTGATTCCTTAAAGGAATAGTATATACCTGTGATAACTTTATTTGCACCAATTGTAAAAAGACCAATTGCATAGAGCTGTAGTATTTGAGCTGTAATAATTGTTGCATTTTCGCCGAATGCACCATGCTGATAAATCAGCCTTACAATCGAAAAGGCATCAGTTAAGAGGAAGAATGCCGATGGGAGTAGAAGTACGGATAATAGATGTAATGATTTTATAAGTGTTATCTTTACTTTCTCATTGTCTTTTTCCGCGTTTTCAAGTGACGCTCTAGGTAATGATACGGTGAATATAGAAACTCCGAATATGCCGAGAGGCAATTGAAGCAGCCTGAAAGCGTAGGATAGAGAAGAGATGCTGCCGGTTTTTAAAAACGAAGCTATAAAATTGTTTACCAGAAACATTAAACCGTATGAAGCGGCACCTATGACCATGGGAATCCATAGTTTGATAATTTTGGTAAAATTCGGATCCTTGAAATTCACATGGGTTGAAAATCTAAATTTATGACGATAAGCAAAAGGAACTTGAAATGCAAATTGAAAAAATCCACCTATAACGACGCCAATAGCACCCGAGTAAATAATTGGCAGAGAATAACGTTTGAACATTGGAGTGAGGAGCATAACAGCTGTTATAATCGAAAGATTCCACAGAGAGGGAGAAATACCGGTTATGGAGAAATCTTTATTTATGTTTAAAAATCCCATTATTATGGATGACATGGTGATGAATATAAGAAATGGGAAAATTATTCTCATAGTTGTCACGGTAAGGGCGAATTGATAGGGATTTTTTAAGAATCCAGGTACGAAAATTCTTACCAGTATGGGAGCAATAAGAATCAAAAGAGCTGTTATCAGCGTTATAGCTATAAGTATATTGTTGAGCACCTGAGAAGTGAAATCAGCGGCTTCTTTCTCTCCCTCTTGTTTGAACTTATCGGCACATACGGGGATAAATGAAGCGCTTAAACTCCCTTCTGAAAAAAGATCTCTTAAGAAATTGGGTAAATTGAATGCAACTCTGAAAACATCCATGAGCATACCGGCTCCAAAATATTGAGCGTAGATAATTTCTCTTATTAATCCCAATACTCTGGTGATGGCAACAC
>QNBC01000037.1 GCA_003641665.1 candidate division TA06 bacterium | reverse complement strand
TTTACAAAATATGCTCTTGCAAAAGCCAAAGAAATCTAAATTATTGAATTTCTCCCGAACGTAAAAGCCCAAATTTTGTGAATATAGGCCCCATTAATTCATAAATTACAGTTGTTGCCACAATTGTGGTAAATATGCTATTACCGATTTCGGGGAAATTGGATTTAGCGACGAGCGCTACCCCCAAAGCCACTCCTGCTTGAGGTAACAATCCCAAACCTATGTTATTTCTTATTCTTTTCGGGACTTTACCTAAATATCCACCTAAGGTTGCTCCGGCTACCTTCCCGATTATTCTTACGATAAAATATGTGCTTCCAATTATTCCTATATGTCTTAAAGAGGATAATTTTAAATTTGCACCAGCGAGAACAAAGAAAAGAAGATACAAAGGGGATTCTATGTCTTCCAGTACTTCAAAGAATGTGGATGATGTACTCTGTAAATTTACAACGGCAATCCCGAGAGCCATTGAAGTGAGCAGTAATGAGAGGTGTAACATGTCGGCTATTCCGACAGCCAGTAACACAAAACTCAATGTATAAATTTCCATGTTGCTATGTCTCTTGAAGTATTTCGAGAATAATGAAAATATATACCCTAAAAATACTCCCAAAATGAGTGCACCTATGATTTCTAAAATGGATTTGCCCAAAACGAGGAAGACATTAGTCGAACTGTGTAGGTAGAGTGATTTTGATACGGCAAAAGATATGGCAAAAATTATCAAGCACCAGGCGTCATCAATAGCTACAACACCGAGTAGCACTTTTGTAAAATATCCCTTTGCTTTGTATTGTCTTATTACCATCATTGTCGCAGCAGGTGCCGTGGCAGATGATATTGCTCCGTAAAGAAGAGATATATATAATGGTTTTTTCAGCACAATAAAAAAAACAAATGTTACAAGCAGCCAGGCACCACTGGCTTCGAATACGGATATCCATAGTATCGGTTTACCCAATTTTCTGAATTCTTTTAAAGAGAAGTTTCTGCCTATTTGGAATGCTACAAATCCCAGTACGACATTTGAAATCAATCCGGTGGACGATAGTATCGTACTATGAACGAGGTCCAGTAACTCTTGCCCAATTAAAACTCCTACAATCAAATCTCCTGTCACTTCTGGTAATTTAAATTTGCTGATCAATTTATTGACCACGAGTCCTGAAATGAAAATTATACCGAGACTGAGCAAAATATTCATCAACACTCCTTAATATTATAATAGAATATTTTTTATGTTCGGTCAATAATTATTTTTTCCCTATGGGAATAAGTAAATATAGGATATAGAAAACAAGAAGTGAAAATTAGAAATATATCAAATCAGGTTAAATGGTAGTATTTTATAAAAATTAAATCTACCAAAAGTATCTATCTCGTATTAGTAAGAATATTGTATTATTATTTGTTTCTGTAAAGGTTGAAAACACCTACAATTAGCAAAAAGGGGGTATCGATGATACCCCCTTACATGTGGAATAATAAAGTTATTTCATTTCTCTCAAGACTTCGAATTCAACTCTCCTGTTCTTAGCATAGTCGGATTCGGTTCTTTCTGGATAAACAAGAGGTCTTGATTCGCCGTATCCACGAGAAATTATTCTTGATTTCGGAATGTTAAAATGTTTGACGATGTACATCTTAACAGCATAAGCCCTTCTCCTTGAAAGTCTCATGTTGTATCTCGAGGAGCCTCGAGTATCGGTATGTCCGCTAATCTTAACAATTATGGACGGGTTCTGTACCATAATCATTCCGAGAGAATCAAGAATAGGATATGATTCAGGTTTAATTGTAGCTTTATTAAGATCAAAGTTAATATTCCTGAATGTGAATTTCATCCTTTTCTTAAGCAAATTGATATTCTTTTGTGTTGTTTCTGCCGGTTTAATCTCAACTTGAATTTCCTGTTTTATATAATGCTTAACAAGGGGTTTCACTTTCATTGTGTATTTACCTGACGGTAATAATACTCTGTAAATACCATTCTTATCGGTGTTTATAACTTTGAACTTTTTAAGAGTGGAATCGAGGAGTGTAATTTCACAAGCCACACCCGCTTTTGTTTTTGCATTTTGAGCCTTGCCAACTAGATAACCCTTGTTGATTTTTAGCTCACAGATTTCAGTCAACGATTTGGCTTTATGTATCTTGATACTCTTATCAAACGGGACATAATCTTTCAGATGAATCCTGATATTGTAATCCCCTTCTAATAGATTGAATTTTGTTGTACCCGTGCTATCTGATTTTGCTTTGTATAATTTAGAAGAAACGATATTAACAGGAGCAAATGCAATTGGTTTGCCAGACAATTTATCAATTACACGGCAAATGAGAAGACCCGTGGATGGTTGCATTAGTATTGTTTTCTGTACAGATTCTTTGGGTTCAAGTGAAAGTTCCACAGTTTTTGTTTCAAAATCTTTCCTTTTAATTTGAATCTTAACATCAGGCGAGTATGTGTGGAATCCGAATTTACCATCAGCATTTGTTGTGCGGGTAAATGTTTTACCATCTCCATATGTTACAGTATAATCAGCCACGAGAGGTTTTCCTGTGGTAGAGTCTTTTATTATACAATTGATATTTGACCATATTGGAGAACGGAAGCCAAAATTCAATTCGGTACTAATCCCTTTCAAACCGTAGAATAGTCCTCTGTGGTTAGAAGCCCCCAGATCAATATAAGCAAAGGGAAGTTCCAAACCTAAACCAAGGCTGTATTCTATAAGCTCTTTCCCACCTATTCCTATCCCGGCTCTGACCGGTAAAAATCGCCCGATGGCATATTCTCCTTCAAGTGTAAATTTTGGAATAACGCTTGATAACGGTGTATTTGAAAATCCCTGTTCATAATTAAAACTCAATTTCCATGGTGAATAAATCCCTCTCCATACAGCTCCAATATTTAGTATAGGAGGAAGGTGTGTCGTAAATGGGGCATAAGATTTTGAAAAAGTCGTATCTATGAATTTATTAAAAATGGAATCGCCATTTATTGAATCACCTGAGAGATACATATCGATTAATTTATAAAGGTTTATGCTGTCTAAGTTAATTATTCCCTCACCTATAAGAATGGCACCGTTATTAAATACATCGCTGCTATCCGAAAAATCTATTGAGTCAGCATCCCAATTAATGAATGAATATGCGTTTTTCAGTGATATCCCGGCCGTGAAAGAATTGGATATATCATAGGCGAAACCAAGATTCATACCGAAACCGGGATTACCCTTTGGATTTACACACAGCCTGAATGAAACGGTATCGGTTGATTGATAGAAATTACTGTCTGAGTTTAAATATGCTGTGTTTTTCGTAACATCGAAATAGGCAACTCCATATAGATAACTAAAAGAGGCGCCTACATAAAGGTTGTGCTTGTTGTTTAGTTTTATCGGTTGTCCATAACCGACGGAGACTTCCCCGTATAAAATTGCTCCGTAATCACTTGTAGAAAAATCGTATATTTTACCAAGTTGGTTTCCATTCAATCCTAAATCTATGAGGTCTTTGGAGAAGTTTGTGCTTACTCCCTGAACAATCCTCGGAGCAATTGCAAATCCGCCGATTTTCAATCCGAGTAAATTTGCATTGAGTCTTTGATGAATCAAGAATCCCGAAGATGGAATATTCATAAGGAGCGTATCTTTATCCGCCTGTTTCAATGTGTCTTTTATAGCATATTCATTCCAGAGATCAAGGGATAGAAAGTTATTACCGAATTCAAAACCTGTTTTTAGAAGGTTTATATCAAGCATAGGGGCATATTTGTAACCAAGCATTGCAGGGTTATAGAACAATGCTCCGGGTCCGCTTGAAGCCTGGCTGCCATACCCTTCAAATAGGTTTTGATAAGAAGCGTTTATCGAAGTTGAAAATATAAGTATGAAAATGGTTATAATTAATATTGTTCTCTTCATCATTCCCTCACTGTATAGTGTCGTTAGCGTTTATCCAGTAATTAATCGTAATGTGTCCGTGAAACCTGAGATAATCCGATGGCCTGACGAATATCTTGCCGATAGCCGGTGTGTTTGCTTCTATAAGATAAATACCGGAAGTATCATTGAATACATTTGCGATGGTAGAATCAATTTTTAGATCGAGCTCGGAAAGTGTGTCGGAAATAGCATATCCGTTTGAATCAATTTGAGGTGGCAGGAGCGAATCAGCGAGATAGAAAGTATCGGTCTTAGTGGAGTTCATAACATAAATGTTATAATCAACACCAATAGGGAGATGATTCCAGAGAACCGCCGCAATGTTGATATAGTTGATTTTGAAATTAGGAGTGTCGAGAGAATCGGGATTGAATGCTTTTCTCATGTCGTCCGATATGGAAAATGGTATTTCTACGGTATATAAAGTATCTCCGTTTATATAAGCGTCAAAACCGGATTTTGTATATCCCCAAACGGAATCGAAAGTTGCAGAACCGTTAATGCTATATCCCTCAATAGTCATTTTATAGCCACCGAGATTGAAATTATTAAAATTTTTTGAAATTGTCGTATCAAAATCTCCGGGGGGAAGTGAAATCATCAGTGAATCGTAAAGTGTTGTATCTCCATTTAAGAGAGTCAATGAATAATTTACTTTTCCTACGAATGTATCAGGTCCCGGGCAATTTCCCTTTATATGAACAACACCTTCGAAATTTCTAAGTTCCGTATGAAATACGGTTTTTATCGTGTCGATTTTATCAGGCATGCTTTTCGATATTCCGAGATAAAATTCAAGAGAATCTCTTGTAGATTTGGAGGAACTGTAAATTGCAGTGTCCGATTGCATGAAAATCGAATCGTTTTCAATGTAGAGATTGATTCCGCTAAATTTGCTATTGTAAGTATCTATTGCCTTTTGAACGGTCATTGATGAATCTCCTATGGGGATGTTCAAACTACCGCCGATTACGGGAATATTATTCGGTTGCTCGATATGACATCCGGCAAATGCCGCAATTAAAAAAATGTAGATTAAAACTTCTTTTAACTTCATAAAGCCTCCTAAAGTTATATTTTGAATCATCATACACTATTTTAAACGTCATTGTCAATATAAAGCATATGGAAGAGTAGATTCACATAAACATATTGACACTCAAACAATGTTAAACTATACTGCAGTAAATAAATAAACTCAATCCGGAGGTGACAATGTTCGATGTGATTGTTATCGGAAGTGGTACCGGCGGTTATGTTTCTGCCATAAGGGCTGCTCAAAACGGCTTAAAAACAGCGATAGTAGAGGTAAACGAAATAGGGGGAACATGTTTAAACAGGGGATGCATTCCCACAAAAGCATTGATAGGTAGTGTCGAAGTGGTTCATAAGTTAAAACTTGCTGACTCTTTTGGAGTTCATATAGAAGCAATGACATTTGATTGGGAAGAAATACAGCAGAGAAAAGAGAAAATAGTGAATAAACTTACATCAGGTGTGGAGTTTCTACTTAATAAAAACGGTGTAAAAATAATACGAGGATTAGCAACCTTTGATTCTAACAAAAAAGTATCTGTCAAATATGAGAACGGTAAGGAAGAATTGTTTGAAACAAATAATATTATAGTGGCTACGGGATCAGAGCCACTTGAACCCGAAATGTTCAAAGTGGATCATAGAAATGTCTTAAACAGCACGGATGCATTAAATCTAAGCAAACTACCCAAATCGATGGTAATTGTCGGATCCGGAGCTATAGGACTCGAATTTGCTACAATATTTGCAAAGTTAGGTGTGGAAGTGGATATTATTGAGATGTTACCAGATATTGCCCCCGAGATTCACGATAGAAAAATTGCAAGAACTCTTGCCCTTAGTTTGAAAAAGTGTGGAATTAAAATTCATACAGCGGAAAAGGTGGAATCGGTTGAAACAGACGGTGACCGAGTTGTTATTAAAACGGATAAGGGTAATAATTATGAGGCGGAGAAGGCTCTTATAGCTATCGGTAGAGCAATTAAAAATAGATTACTTAAAGAATCGGGTGCGGAATTTGACGGTCATTTTGTAAAAGTTAATGATAAGATGGAGACTTCTATCAAGGGTATTTATGCCGTAGGTGATATAACGGGGGGACCTCTTCTTGCACATAAAGCTGAATTTGAAGGTATTGTAGCCGCCGATAGTATTGCAGGGAAAGATAATAAAAGAGAACTGTTTAGGAATATTCCGGCATGCATATTTACGATTCCACCTGTTGCAACGTGTGGATATACGGAGGATGACGCTAAGAAAGATGGTATCGAAGTCAAGATTGGTGAGTTTAATTACAGTGCAAATGGCAAAGCCCTTGCCATGGGGGAGAGTACCGGATTTTGCAAGGTTGTTACGGAGAAGAATAGCGGTAAAATTATCGGAGTTCAAATGCTCGGAGAAGGAGCCGATATTATGATCAGTGAAGCATCCGTTCTAATAAAAGAGGGGGTTAATGCAGAAGAATTTTCCCATATAATTCATCCGCATCCGACAATAGGGGAAATTTTTATGGAAAGTGTTCATGATAGTATCGATGAATCGATACACAAGTTCAAAATAAAACGTTAATTTACATCTTATTCGGAGCATCAACTCCGATAAGGTTTAAACCGATTTTTATTGTGTTTTTAACACATTGCACAAGAGCAAGGCGAGCCATGGATAGTTCCGTGTCATCTGTTATTACTCTGTGTTTATTATAAAAACTATGGAAAGAGGAAGATAAATCTATTAGATATTTAGGTAAAACAGCAGGCTCTCTCATTCTTATTGCATCGTCAAGGATATCAGGCAAGAGAAGAATCGATTTTATTAGTTCAATTTCTTTTTCCTCATTTAGAAGAGAAAAGTCAATGTATTCGTTGAGTTTTATTCCTTTTGAATACGCAAAATCCATAATGCTTGAGATTCGTGCATGGGCGTATTGAACATAAAAAACGGGATTGTTCTCGCTCTTTTCTTTTGCCAGCTTTAAATCAAAATCGAGATGAGAGTTTTTCTTTCTCATAACGAAGAAAAATCTTGCAGCATCCTTTCCCACATCGTCAATGAGATCATCAAGGGTTATAATATTCCCTTTTCTCTTTGACATTTTGATCTTTTCCCCTTCGTTGACCAGATTTACAATCTGATGTATCAAAATTTCGAGCTTATCGGGATCATGTCCCAGGGCTTTGAAAATAGCCTTTAATCTCTTTATATAGCCGTGATGATCCGGACCGAAAATATCAATCAAATAGTCAAAAGCGCGGCGCATTTTATCCTCATGATAAGCGGCATCCGGTAGTAGGTAGGTATATTTACCATCACTTTTTATAATTGCCCTATCTTTATCATCACCGAAATCGGTTGATTTGAAGAATATTGCGCCATCTTTTTCATAAATCAGATTTTTATCACGGAGAGTTTTTATTACATATTCGGTTAATCCCTCTTCTCGTATCCGTTTTTCATGTATTTCCGAATCAAATATTACACCGAAGTCCTTCAGACTTTTTATTTGCATTGCATGAAAATATCTAACTCCTTCCTCCCCTAAATAATTACTTCTGCTTTTATCGTCCATTCCCGATAGGTCTGACTTCTCCATCATCAATTTTACAAAATCTTCGATATACGAACCGTGATAGCCGTTTTCAGGTATCTCATATGGCATCCCCATTAACTTTTTATACATTTCATTACAAGACAATCCAAGAAGATAAACCTGGTTTCCACCATCGTTAATGTAAAACTCGCCAATGGCATTATATCCTCTCCAATTAAGAATTCTGATGAAACTATCGCCCAGGGCGGCAGCTCTTCCGTTAACTATAACCATCGGGCCGGTAGGGTTTGAACTGACATATTCAACGAGTATCTTTTCTTCCGAAACATGTTTTAATTTTGCAAATTCCTCTCCCTCTGAATAAACCTTTTCAATCTCCTTGTGATAAAACTCATTTTTCAGGAAGAAATTTATATAACCGCCTACAACTTCTATCCTTTCGAAATTACTATTATATTCGAGAGCATTTTTAATATCAGAGGCGATTTTTTTAGGATCATTTTTTAGTATTTTTGCAAGTTGAAATGCTACTTGTGTTGAATAATCACCGAATTGTTTATTTGGACTTTCCACCACTGATGGCTCCGTGTCAGATAATTTAAAAATTTCTTCAATAGCTTTTTTTAACGATTCGGCTATAGCTGTTTTTATCATTCTACTCTCCGGTTTTCAGCGTTTCTACTTCTGCATTTCCCCACAACGATTCGATATCGTAGTAATAATAGGTTTCTTCATCGAATATATGAATGACTATATCAACATAATCCATAAGAATCCACTTTGCATTTTCATATCCTTCCATATGCCACACATTTTGACCGTTTTCTTTCATTTTCTTTTTGATATTGTCGGCTATCGATCGAAGGTGAATATTGGATGAACCTTTAATTATGACGAAATAATCCGTTAACGAAGTAATTTTTCCCACATTCATAATTTTGATTAAGTCAGGCTTTTTCTCATTGGCATATGTAATAATTTTTTCCAGCATGTCCCTATTTTTCGTTTTCTCTTTTGTCACCATACCTCCTTATAAATAAGGCTGTTTTTTGCTTATAGTCATTGCCCAAAATAATGGTTACATCAAAAAGATATGTTCCTGTTGAATCAACAACAACAGAATCTATACCGGTAACCGAGGAAATCAGGTTAACTTTCCTTTTGGGTAACCCTTCCTTATAAACTATATAACTCATTTTTTTACATTTTGCAAGATTACCCACATTTATGACATCGAAATTTGCTTTTTCCAGTAAACTCGAAAAATAACTTGCGACACCTCTATCTCCGCAGGCATTTCTTACATCAATCGTAAAGGATTTTCTATAAACTTCGCTTTCCTCTTTGCGGGATAGCAGATGGGTAAAACGAAGAAACAGAGAAATAAACATCATCAGGATAATTACGGATAGTAAAAAAATTGCGGATTTATAAAAAGGGCTTAACTTTTTCTTACTCTTTTTCTTTGCCATTGATTACTACGTTAGGATCAATTATGCTATCTTTTGGAATATTGGAGTTTATAATTGTTGAGTTAGAGTAAATTATTGCTCCTGACTCAATGAATGATTTGCCGAGAATCGATACTCCGGGATAGATTTCCACATCACTTTTTATGATTGCATCATAATCGATGTAGATACTTTCGGGAATGTGCATTGTTACACCATCGTTCATCAGCTTGATTCTCTTTGTCCTTAAAAAATGATTTTCAACTTCGGAAAGTCGTTTTCTATCATTGATGCCTGTCATTTCAAAAGGATCATTCAGTAAAAAAGGTATAACTTTCATATTGTTTTTATTTAGATATTCCACCGTATCGGTAAGGTAATATTCGTTTTGGGCATTGTTGTTTGAAAGGTGATTTAGGCTTTCACGAAGATCTTTACCGGCAAAAACATATATACCTGAATTCACCTCTCTAATCTTTTTTATTTCGATATTGGCATCTTTTTCTTCTACAATTTTTATAATTCGTTTGTTATTCTTAACGATTCTGCCATATCCGAAAGGATTATCTATTTCAGCTGTAATGACCGTACATGATGCCTCGTTTTCAATATGAAAATTGATTGCGTTCTTTATCGTTTCCGATTTAATGCAAGGAGCATCTCCGCACAAAATAACAACAGTATCATTATCATCAATATATTCGATGGCTGATTTTACAGCATCTCCGGTACCGAGCAATTCTTTTTGAACCGCATATTTATATCTATTACCGAAGTAATCGATAACTTTTTCCTTTCCGTTTCCAACAACTATTATAGATTCATTAATCCCCGCATTATCAGAGGCATCAATCACATAAGAAAGCATAGGTTTTCCAAGTATTTTGTGCATTACTTTTGGTAGGGAGGATTTCATTCTTTTCCCGAGTCCGGCAGCAAGAATTATACTTTTTTTCATACACTCACCTTTATGTTGTCTATAAGCCTTGCTTTACCCACATATACTGCAACGAGAATTCTAATATTACCGGTAAGAGACTCTGTTGGTAAAAAATCATCATCATTTACTATTTCAACATAGTCAATCTTTCCGACTTTATTTTTATTCAGGAAGTTTTTTATGAAAATAACGATATTTTCAGGATTTTTCTCTCCTCTGCGAATCATATTTTCAGCCTCCCTGAGGCTTTTATAGATGAGAGAAGCTTTTGAATGCTCCTCGTCTGTAAGATATGCATTCCTGGAACTAAGAGCAAGACCGTTTGGTTCTCTTTTGATTTCTCCCGTTTCAATCTTAATATCGAAATTTAAATCTTTTACCATTTTCTTTATAATAAAAGCTTGTTGAGCATCTTTTTCTCCGAAAACAGCTATGTGTGGTTTTATAATATTAAACAATTTCGAAACAACCGTAGTTACACCTCTGAAGTGTGTCGGACGTGATTTGCCACATAATATGCGTGAGTAATCCTCCACATAAACATATGTTTTTGGCTTGTCGTACATTTCCTTTGCATCGGGGAAAAAGATTATGTCCGTATTTTCCTTTTCCAATTTCTTTCTATCCTCTTCAAATGTTCTCGGATAAGATTTGTAATCTTCATTTGGACCGAATTGAGTAGGGTTTACGAAGATACTGACAACAACAATATCTCCAAGTTTCTTTGCTTTTCTGACGAGACTGATATGACCATCATGAAGATTACCCATTGTCGGTACAAAAGCGATGGTTTTCCCCTCTTTTCTCATTTTATCTGAATATGCTTGCATTTCACCAATGCTCGTTATAATATTCATTCTTCCTCCTAAAACGAAAGGAATTTTTTCCCGGAAAAATCGGTTTCGATTTCCTTTATGAAATAATTAAAATCAAAATTCTCTTTCACAAAATCAACTTTATCTATGTTTATAATCAGAAGTGGGGAATTGTTATATTTAAAGAAGAATTCGTTGTATTTTTCATTCAGCGTTTTTAGATAATTATGACTGATGTTGGATTCGAATGATCTTCCTCTCATTTTGATGTGTTTAATGAGAGTTTCCAATGAACCCTGTAGATAAATTACCAGATCGGGTGTAGTTAATTGAGCTTTCATTAGATTGTAAATAGATTTGTACATATTGAATTCGTTATCGTCGAGGTTGATCTCTGCAAATATATAATCTTTGTCGAAAAGATAGTCGGAAATTATTGTATTGTTGAATAAGTTTAGTTGCTTGAATTTAGACATCTGTTTATATCTCGAAAGAAGAAAGTAGATTTGAGTTTGAAATGCATAACTTTTTCTATCTTTGTAGAAGTTGGACAAGAAAGGATTGGTTTCAACCTCTTCGAGTATTTTTTCGGCGTTGTAATATTCCGAAAGGATATTTGTTAAAGTTGTTTTGCCAGCCCCGATTACCCCTTCCACTACGATAAATTTCTTATTCATGGTACCAATTCTCCAGATTCAAGTTGTAACAATATTGCCCTGTTATTTTATCGATCATCGTATTGATATCCATATTGAATTTCGGATGGATATAATCGGGATAAACCTCTTTCATAGGCAAAAGTACGAATTTTCTCTCATGCATACGAGGATGAGGTAATGTTAAGATCTCGGATTCAAGTATCATTCTGTCAAAATCAATTATATCGATATCAATGGTTCTTGGAGACCATTTATATTCTCTTGTTCTGCCGTTTTTTATTTCAACGGATTGAAGGAATTGTAATAGTTCGCCGGAAGTATACTCCGTTTTAATGGTAATTACACAATTGTAAAAATTATTTTGCCCTACAACGCCGATTGGCTCGGTTTCATATATATTCGAATAACGTAAGATTTTTATCTTTTTATCGCTTTTAATGTCTAAAATAGAGTTTCTTATATGCTGTAGTTTATTACCGAGGTTAGAACCAAAAGACAAAATGGCAATGCTCATTTCCGTTTTTCAACTGTGCAGGATACATTTTCCACATCTATGTTAAGGGGAGGGTGGAGTTTTGTTACCCTTATTTTTACCGATTCCACATGAAAAAGAGAAAGAATTTTATCACACAACGCATCGGCGACATCTTCGAGGTAATGGTATTTATGCTCGAGAAACACATCCGTAGCAGTTTTGATTACTTCAGTATAATCAGGATAAGGTTTCCCCTTTTTCATAATATAAGAAATATCAATTTTGAAAAATTGCCCGAGTTCCCTCTCTCTCTCGTATAAACCGTGAAACCCGTATAATTTTATGCCGTTTATATCAAATTCAATCATAACATCATTATATCAAAATGATTTCATATGTCAATAAATAACTTAAGGACAAGGGCAGATATGTCCGCCGGAACTTTAGTACAGGCAAATCAATTCAATTCACTACCTATCTACCACCTATCTGTCCCCATCTACCCATTTATGTTGACAAAATTCAGGAAAGTAATTATAATAAAAAACAGAAGTTTACGAAACTTTAATTCAAAAAGGAGGTTTCATGAAGAAATTTCTACTCGCAATCTTGGTTGTCGCTGTAACATTTTCAATGGCTTTTGCGGCGGCAAAAACGGAACTACCCGTATTTAATCCAAAAACGGGTAATGCAAATGTACGTGGGTATACGCTTCTAAACGAAGGTTTTGAATACGGTATACCTGCGAATTGGACGATCTACGATTTTGATGGAGATGGCTATGAGTGGAGCGCATATCTACTAGGTGTAGGAACTGCGCATACGGACAGCGTTGCAGCAGGTATACACTGGAATGGTTCAGGTAATAACGATTGGCTTATTACGCCGAGACTTGTTTGTTCCTCTTCTACTCCGGACACATTGAAATTCTGGTACAGGTCCAATTCTAGTTACTTTCCAGAGGATTTCAATGTTAGGGTTTCGACAAGTTCTGATGTTTCCGATACGTCATCTTACGCAATAGTGAATTCAGTAACATCTGCACCTGATACATGGACGGAAATGGTTGTTCCACTTGACAGCTATGACGGGAATAAAGTATATGTGGCAATCCAATGCGTTTCCGTAGATGAATATTATTTGTTTGTAGATGATGTTACGGGACCTATCATTGCTCCGGAAGCGGGAGATATCATTATAAACGAGATAAACCCGAAAACAGGTTCGGAGTATGTCGAACTTTACAACACGAAAGATGTTGATATATCTCTTGACAGTGTTCATCTCGCCGTATTTTCGAATGGATTCGATACGCTGCTTACCGGAAATACAATTCCTGCAAACGGGTATTTTACGGTAGATTTCCCGTCGAATCACCTGGACAATAGCGGTGATACGGTGGCAGTCGGTATCATTGAAGGAGCGGATACCACATTATTTGATATGGTAGCTTACGGTGACGAGGGACCTGCACCTGTTTCTCCGAACGGCTTATATTTGTCTAGATGTTCTTATACCGTTAATTGGAACGGTTCACAGGCAGAGGTTTGGTCGGAAATGGCAAATGATTGGAATATGACAGCAAATTCGACTCCCGGAGCGGCAAATTCCGTTAAAGGAACGGCACTTGGAAGCGGTGTTGTCATAAATGAAATAGACCCGTATCCACCATCAGGTAATGATCTGGTTGAGATATACAATCCCACAAGTGATACGGTGAATCTTAGCGGTTATTATCTCTCTGATGGTGATGCATTTGCAGAAATCGTAACATCACCTGTAGTACCTCCACAGGGTTGGGTTGTCCTCGAAGAGAATGTTGATTGGACAACTTCAATGGATTTTTCAAGTTCTGATGTTGCTTATCTCTTTGCCCCGGATTCAACAAGAATCGATCAGATTGGATGGGCGGGCGACTATAACGATTATACATACCAAAGATACCCCGACGGAGCCGGTCCTCATTACGGTTTTGATTGGGCATCAAGCGGCGGTGGAGTCACATGGTTTGATGTATATGAGACATGGGGCAAATCGAATTGGACAATAGATACTACTTATAATATAACGGGAATTGTAAACCTTAGCGATAATCCTGGAGATTTGTCCGGGACAATCGTAACTCTTGTTACACATACGAATACATATCTGGATACAACGGATGCAACAGGTGCGTACACCTTTAATAGTATACCGTGCGATACGGTAAATTTCACATTTGAGCATACATCCGGT
>QNBC01000036.1 GCA_003641665.1 candidate division TA06 bacterium | reverse complement strand
TAGATACCGGTAGTAGAATGGATGATGTGATTTTCGAAGAATTCAAGGGAACCGGTAATATGGAGTTGGTATTAGACAGAAAACTTTCCGACAGAAGAATATTCCCCGCGATTGATATTAACAGGTCGGGTACGCGAAAAGAAGAATTGCTCCATACAACCGCCGACCTTAATAGAATTTGGGTACTTAGAAAATTATTGAACGAAATGAATAATATTGAAGCAATGGAATTTTTAACAGACAGATTAAAATTATCAAAAAATAATAAACAATTTTTAAAATCAATGTCAGAACAGTTTTAGTGGAGGACCAATATGAAGAAAAAAATCCATCCCAAATATGTGGATTGTACAATTACGTGTGCTTGTGGGAATGTAGTACATACAAAAGCTACCGTACCCGAGATGCATGTGGAAATTTGTTCCGCTTGCCACCCGTTTTTTACAGGTAAGCAAAAATTTGTAGACACCGCAGGTAAAGTGGAAAAATTCTTAAAGAAATACGGAAAGAGAAAAAAGGGAGCTTAAGCTCCCTTTTCGATTTCTCCGTTATTTAATTTTAGCTCTCCGTCAACCAATGTGTAAATAACCCGAACATTTACTTTCTCCCCTAAGAAAGCATTGTTTCTCGACTTGGATTTAAAATAAGCTTCGTTAATTATCCATTCCTCATTTTTAAAAATCATAAATGTCGCATCAACGCCCTCTTCAATACTTTTAGGTATGTCTAATTTGAATATTTCCACAGGATTCTTGTTCATTAATTCCAACAATTTAAAAATATCGATTATTCCATTTTCCACCAGTTTTGTGTATAATACCGGAAATGCCGTTTCCAATCCCGTTACGCCAAACGGTGCATAGTTAAATTCGACCTCTTTTTCATATATGGCGTGTGGAGCATGATCCGTTGCTATAATATCGATAATTCCCTTTTTAATCCCGTCAATAAGAGAAAGCCTATCCTCTTCCGAACGAAGCGGCGGTTTCATTTTAAAATTCGTATTGAATGTCTCGATACAAGTATCATCTAACAATAGATGATGCGGCGTTACATCACATGTTACTTTGACGCCTCTTTCTTTTGCATGACGAATAACATCGAGCGTTTTCTTGGCCGAAACATGCGTAACATGAACTCTACCATCAACATATTCGGCAATCCTTAAATCCCTATATGTGATTGTATCCTCTGCCAAATCAGGAATGCCGACCATCCCCAGTTTTGCCTGTACTTTTCCTTCATGCATAACCCCCTCTTCTGAAATATTGGTATCTTCCTCATGTAAAACAATTGGAAGGTTAAACATCTTTACATATTTCAGGGCTCTCAATAGTAGAGAAGGGTCCATAATAGTATTACCATCATCGGATAGCCCTACTACCCCTTCCCGTGCAAGGTCATTTATTTCCGCTAATTCCTTACCTTCGAGATTCTTCGTTACAGCACCGTAAGTATATATTCTGGCAAGATTAACATCTTTCCCCCTCTCAAGCACATATCTGACAGTTCCTGCCGTATCAACAGCTGGTTTTGTGTTTGCCATACCAGTAATAGCAACAAAACCACCATTAACAGCAGCTCTCGAAGCCGTATCAATTGTTTCCTTATACTCATAACCCGGTTCTCTCAGATGTGTATGAATGTCCACAAGTCCCGGAGAAGCAAACATATCCGTACAATCTTTAACCTCTGCATTTTCCGCTTTGATTTTACCGATTTTAATAATCTTACCTTCATCAATTAGTATATCATTCTTTTCTATTGTTTTATTTTTTGTATCGATTATGTTGACATTTTTAAATATTATTTTAGATGATTTTTTCATCTTTATTTCCTCCGTTAAGCAAGTATAAAACAGCCATTCTTACTGCAACTCCATTAGTTACCTGATTTAAGATTACGGAATGTTTACCATCGGCTACGTCTCCATCAAGTTCCACTCCTCTATTGATAGGGCCTGGGTGCATTATTATTACATCATCCTTTGTTTTTTTTAATCTGTCTCTATCCATACTAAAGAGATTCATATATTCCCTTGTAGATGGGAATAAACCCACCTTCTGCCTTTCCCTCTGGATACGAAGCAGATAAATAACATCCTGATCAACTATGGCTTTATCCATATCATAATAAACATTTACAGGTAATTGATCTATATTCTGTGGTAAAAGCGTAGGAGGAGCGCACACGGAAACTTCAGCTCCGAGTTTCGTCAATCCCCATATATTAGATCTTGCCACACGCGAATGGGCGATATCACCTACAATTAACACTTTCAAACCTTTAAAACTCTTTATATTTTCTCGTAAAGTTGAAAGGTCCAACAAACACTGAGTAGGGTGCTCATGATTCCCATCGCCTGCATTAATAACCGAAGCTTCTATCCTTTCTGCTAAAAACTTAGGAGCTCCCTCGCACGAATGCCTCATTACTACCATATCAACTCTCATAGCCTCAAGATTCCTCGCTGTATCCAAAAGTGTTTCTCCCTTTTTTACGCTTGATGTCGATGTGGATATGGACATAGTCTCGGCGGATAAACGTTTAGCCGCTATTGAAAATGATGCTGAAGTTCTCGTACTCGGCTCAAAAAACAAGTTCAATACCGTTCTTCCTCTGAGAGGCGGCACTTTTTTAATATTTCTTCTCAATATTTCCTTAAAAGGTTCCGCTGTATCAAGTATTAAATTGATCTCATTGGGAGTCAACTCCTCAATTGTTATAAGATCTTTTCTTTTCCATTCCATTATTTTACCCTCTTTTCAACTATAACTTCATCTTCACCGTCCAATTCTTTTACATGAACGTCAACCAATTCATCTATTGAAGTCGGTATATTTTTCCCTACATAATCCGCCTTAATAGGAAGCTCTCTATGCCCTCTATCGACCAAAACAGCTACCTGTATACGTTTAGGTCTACCGAAATCAATAAGCTCATCCAGAGCGGCTCTTATGGTTCTTCCCGTAAATAGAACATCATCCACAAGTATTATCGTTTTGTCATCTATGTTAACGGGAATATCCGTTTTGTGAATAACCGGTTGGTTTGCAATTGAAGAAAGATCATCTCTGTACAGAGTGATATCAAGTTTCCCCGTTGTAACCTCTTTCCCCTCGATTTGTTCTAGCAGTTGAGCAATTCTACCGGCTAAAATGTCTCCACGTCTCTGAATCCCCACTACTATTAGATTATCGATCCCACCATTTTTCTCGACAATTTCATGTGCCATTCTTTTGAGAACCCTTTTTATGGCAAGCTCATCCATTATCTTTCCCATTTTTCCTCCTATAAAAAAATAACCTTGCATTTGCAAGATTTTTCATTGATACTACCATTTTTACCTCCTTTCTGACCTCACAGGATCAGTTTAAAGTTTTCTTATAATAACATTATAACGAGATATGTCAAGTGTTTAATATGAAGGTAGGGTGGATAGGTCCGCCTGCATTAAAGTTTCGGCGGTCAAGTATAGATATATTAACAACCATTATTGACGCACTATTTCTGTTTTACCTTCTTTAAAAAGATAAAATAAAATTTTAAATTCATCTTTAATTTAATGATATTTCGCATTATATTTTCTTGACAATTGGGAAATATGCTGTATTATATATGGCATTAGGAGGTACACTATGGATGATATAAAAAGAAGAATCGATAATAAAGAGTTAACAATTGGAATAATAGGTTTGGGATATGTCGGACTTCCCCTTGCTGTTGAATTTGCCCGGAACGATTTTAATGTAATCGGAATAGAATTAGATAAGAACAAAGTAGATAAAATAAATAACGGAGTAAATTACATCAAGGATGTTGATGATGATCTCTTAAAAGAACTCGTGCAAAAGGGAAAAATAAAAGCAACTACCGATTATTCCGTTTTGAATAAGATAGATGCTGTTTCTATTTGCGTCCCGACCCCTTTAAATAAGACAAAAGAACCGGATATTTCTTTTATCGTCAATGTAAGAGATGAAATAGTAAAATATCTACATAAAGGAATGCTTATAGTCCTCGAATCGACCACATATCCGGGCACAACCGATGAAGTATTGCTTCCTGTTTTCGAAAGTACCGGAATGAAAGTGGGAAAAGATTTTTATCTTGCATTTTCCCCGGAAAGAGTCGATCCCGGGAACCCCATTTATCAAACTAATAATACACCGAAAGTCTTCGGCGGTGTAACAAAGCAATGTACGGAAATCGGTTCATACTTGTACGGGAAAATAATTGAAAAAATTGTCCCCGTATCTTCCACCAGGGCAGCTGAAGCGGTTAAAATATTGGAGAACACATACAGAAGTATAAATATAGGTCTCGCAAACGAAATCGCCATTATGTGCGATAAGCTTAACATAAATGTTTGGGAAGTAATCGATGCAGCCTCCACAAAACCCTTCGGATTTCAGGCTTTTTATCCAGGACCAGGTCTAGGCGGTCATTGCATACCTATTGATCCGCTTTATTTGAGTTGGAAAATGAAATTTTATAACTACAATGCCAAATTCATAACATTAGCAGATGAGATTAATTCCAACATGCCTAAATATATTGTTTCACGTATCGGAGATATCTTAAACGAAAAATCAAAAAGTATTAAAGATTCGAAAATTCTCATCCTGGGAGTTACTTATAAAAAAGACATAGATGATTTAAGGGAATCACCGGTTATTGATATCGTTTCCGAACTCTTATATAAAAAAGCAAATGTTTTCTATAACGATCCTTATATTAAAGAGTTCTATGTTGTAAAAGATTTATCTGAAATTTCCAAAGATAGCGTTCTTCTTCATTCCACTGAGCTCACTTCAGAGTTATTGGAAGAGATGGATCTTATTGTTATTACAACAAACCATAGTAGTTACAATTATAAATTCATTATTGAACACTCCGATATCATTTTTGATACAAGAAATGCAACAAAGGAGTATAATGATGAAAAAATTGTTTATCTATAATTCTGTAATTTTCATTTTTTTATTTGGTTTTCTAAATGCTACGGAAAAGACCGGTATTGCTTACCTTAAAATGGGGCAATACCAGAAGGCTATCGATTTTTATAGTAATGATACAATGCAACTTAAACCTTCCGATTTGAATAATCTCGGTGTTGCTTATTACAAATTGGGATCACTTGGAAAAGCCATATTATACACAGACAAAGCGTTGAAATTAAAACCTGATTTCAAGGAGGCTCGTAATAATTTAAATATTTACAGATCAAAACTCCCTCAGGATTTTACCCCGCTCAAATCTATCAAACCATTCGACTTTTTAATTAATAATTTTTCATTCAATACACTTCTCATTTTTGCTATAGTAGGTGTTTTACTACTCGTTTTATTGCTCTTTACAAGATCTTCTTTAAATATCTATTTTCTTATAGTCATTCTCATATTTGAATTCTTTATAAACGGTGCCTTGATAAATATTAAGTTGAATGCAAAAAAGAGATATGGCGTGGTTCTAAAACAAACTGAAATCCTTGAAGGTCCCGGGAATGAATTTATATCAAAAGCAAAAGCCCCCGAAGGGGCTGAGTTTTATCTGATAGGTTATAAAAAAGATTTTGCTCATATCCGTTTTTTAAACGGAATTGAAGGCTGGATAATTAAAAAAAACTTTCAAACCTTATAATCAATAATATTCATCCGTAACATCCAAGAACGGTTTCAGCTTCCGTGCTCTTGTAGGGAAGCTTAATTTCTTCAAAGCTTTAGTTTCTATTTGCCTTATTCTTTCTCTTGTTACATTGAAAATTTTGCCCACTTCTTCCAATGTTCTTGGAACTCCGTCCTCCAAACCATATCTCAGGGAAAGAATACTTCTCTCCTTATCACTCAGTGTATTCAATGCTTCATGCAATCTCTCTTTTAAAATAACCAGATTTGCGGCTTTTTGCGGTGATACAACCTTCTGATCTTTTATAAAATCACCAAAGTGGGTGTCGTTACTATCATTAATCGGTCTATCCAAAGAAACTGTTCCCTGCGTTATTTTGTAAACACTTTTTATCTTGTCAACTGATATATCCAGTTTTTCCGCTATCTCTTCGGGCGTTGGAGCCCTGCCAAATTCCTGACTCAATGTTCTGGAAGTCTTTATCACTTTATGCATTACCTCAATCATATGAACAGGAAGCCTAATTGTCCTCGCTTGGTCAGCGATAGCTCTTGTGATTGCCTGTCTTATCCACCAGGTTGCATACGTACTGAATCTGTAACCCCTTCTATAATCAAATTTTTCAACGGCTTTCATTAAACCTGAATTGCCTTCTTGTATAAGATCCATAAATTCCAATCCGCGATTTGTGTATTTTTTTGCTATGCTAACAACCAATCTGACATTTGCTTCTATCATTCTCTTTTTAGCATTATCAATGTTAGTAAAATATCTACTTATATTTTTGGAAAGTCTCTGTATCTCGTCTTCATTCAAACCCGTAGCGCTCAGAATCGCATCTATTTCACTCCTTTTAAATCTAAGGTCGGAAAGAACCTCTATTATCTCCGCGTCGCTACTCTCCTCAATCATCTTCTGAAATTCTTCGTTTGACTTTTCCATTATATCTTCATCAATGTCATATTTACGGAATATACTCTTAATTTCGCTTTTTAATTTTGTAATTCTGCTATTTTGTTCTACAATATTGAATCCATATTCTTTTAAAACCGCTTCCTGTAATCCAAGTCTATTCAACTTTTTAATTATCGCATCTTTAATGGCATAAATTTTTTTATAATTCTTTTTCTCTTTTGCATTTAATCGTTTTAACTTCTTGTTCTGCGATAATATTTCATCGAATGCAGCATATATTTGTTCCTCGTTTAAAATGTCAAAGTCATTGTCATCGGTAAAAAACTTAAAATCCGTATGTATATAATCCTCTATATGGACATCTCCTGATTTGATTTTATCTATTTTCTCACAAAAAGCATCTATATTTTCATTTGACCAAAAAATCAACTTAGTCAAAATAGCTTGTGATTGTTCAACCTCCTTTGATATTTTCACTTCCATTTCTTTGGAGAATAGCGGTATTCTGCCCATCTCTCTAAAATAAACCCTTATGGGATCATGGGCATCTTTATTGGAATGTGATACCATTTCATCTTCGTCGTTTTCCCTCTTTTTTATCATTTTCTCAACTATCGTTATATCCCTGCTTTCCAACATCTCTATAATCTTCTCGATATCGTCAGACATAATCATACTCGGTGGCAAATATGAGTTAATCTGCTTATAAGATAATTCTTTCTCCTCTCCCGCCATATCTTCCAAGGTGTTGACCAAATCATTAATGTTAACTTTATTAGCCATTTACTCCTCCTGTTTAATTTGTTGGAGATGATGTATTATTTCAGATTGCTTTTCTTCGTATTCGCTTACATCTTCATTATACAACAACGCATTCGATATTCTTCTGTTTATCTCTTTCAATTTAATTCTCAATAGTTTTTTCCAGTTCACTTTTAAAGATTGCATAAGCAATTTATCAGGCGAATTTTCCATAAATACCCCTTCATAAATTATATCTCGAGTTTTTTCATCTAAAGTATCTATCATATCGTTAATCGATGGCATTTTCTCACTGAGAACAATATCATAGATTATTTTACCTATTACATGCTCTTGTAAATACTGAAAAGGAATATATGTTTTTATGTAGTCAAAGAACTTCTGCTTATCATGGGCTACATTTATTATATTTAAAATATTCGCATAAATTGAATTTAATTCATTTCGTTTTGTGACTTTTTCTCCCATTGCACTTTTTATCGATTTAGTTTTCTCTGTTCGAACCGCTTCTATTGGAATTTCGAACTGCTCCGCTATTCTCTTATACCAGAGTTCTCTTTTAATAGCATCCGGGATTAATAAAACAATCTCCTTTATTTCTTTCAGAGCTCTGCTCATCTGATCAATATCATTAAAATTATATTTATTCTTCAGCAACTCAATTTTAAAGTCCAGAAAATTTACCTTTCTACCAATTCTCTCTTTTAATGCATCGGCTCCGTATTTTTTAATGTAATCATCCGGGTCCGTTCCCTTTTCCAGCAAAACTACGTAAACGGACAAACCTTCTTTCAAACATACGTTTACACCTCTTTCAGATGCCTTTAGTCCGGCTTCATCGGCATCGAACATCAATATCACATTACTGGTATATCTCTTAAGTAATTGTGCTTGCTTCGGTGTAAGAGCAGTCCCGAGAGGTGCAATAACATTTTCTATACCATTTTGATGCAATGAAATTAGGTCTATGTATCCTTCCACTACGACAGCTTCATCAAGTTCTTTGATTTTATTCTTTGCCTGATATATACCAAAAAACAGATGCCCTTTTTTGTAGTACTCCGTTTCGGGAGAATTTATATACTTGGGTAAATCACTACCGAGATTTCTCCCGCCAAAAGCGATAACCTTTCCAATTGTATTGTAAATGGGAAACATAATTCTATTCCTGAATCGTTCATAAATTTCACCGCCTTCCGTTTTTACTATTAAACCCGTTTTTAAAATCTCTTTTGTCTTCCATCCCTTTTTCCCAAGATAATTTAATAGTCCGTGAGCAGGAGCATAACCAATGTGAAACTTTTTAACTGTTTCATCGCTAATCCCTCTGTTTTTAATATATTGCACAGCTATACCACCCATATTCCCCGATAATGAATTTTCAAAATAGTTTTGTGCATCCTCCAATATTTTTCTGTAACTATTCTCACCACTGCTTGCTTCGTAACCATTGCCCAATTTAATTCCGGCTTTCTCAGCCAAAATTGCCATTGCTTCCGGAAATGTTATATTATTATATTCCATCAAAAATTTAATAGCATTCCCCGAACGTCCGCAACCAAAGCAGTGGTAAATTCCCTTTTCTCGAGATACATAAAACGAAGGAGTCTTTTCGGTATGAAAGGGGCATAAAGCTCTATAATTAGAACCCACTTGCCTCAGCGGAACATATTCGTCTATTATTTCAACAATATCTATATTAGATAAAATTTCTTCTATCTTCTCATTACTTATATAATTCATAACATAATAATATAATTACATAATTAAGTTTTGGCAAGACCCCTACTTAACATTTTTTGCAGAATCTACGAAACCATAAAACATTGGAGAAGGATTTTCAAGATTTGACTCAAATTCGGGATGTGCCTGGGTTGCCGCAAAATAGGGATGTCCTTCAATCTCTATGAATTCAACAAGTTTTACACCGTCTTTCATCCTGTGATAACCGGCTATAGTCAATCCGCCGCTTTCCAATTTTTCTATATAATTGGGATTAACTTCATATCTATGCCTATGCCTCTCCAAAACAAGAGTATTTGACTCTTCGGGTTTAACCACACCGATTCGCATTTCCGCATTTTTATCTTTTCTATAATAATCACGTACTTCTTCAATGTTTCTCACTCTGTCTAAGAGTTTATAGTACTTGAATATATAACTGTTTTTATCGATATAGGCGCAATATGAACCCAACCGCATTGTATTGCCGTAGTTACTTTCCGCCATTAAACGTTTCTGTGACTCGAGAATATCAATTACGGGAAACGGGGTATTTTTATCGACTTCAGTTGTATTTGCTCCCTTCATCATAAGAACATTTCTTGCATATTCAACAACGGCAAGCTGCAATCCATAACACAATCCGAGAAATGGAATTTTATTTTCTCTTGCATATCTTATAGCATTGATCTTCCCCTGTATGCCTGTGGATCCGAATCCACCGGGAACGACAATACCATTGTACCTTAACAGCATTTCATTGACCTTTTCGTAATCTTCTAACTCTTCCGCCTCTATCCAGTTTATATTTACGCCGACATCGAGATGTGCTCCGGCATGCTCGAGAGATTGATTTACGCTTATATAGCTGTCTTTTAGGCTGAATTCACCTATATTGACATATTTACCTACCATGGCAATTTCAATAATCCTATTCGGCGATTTTATAACATTCACTAATTTTTCCCACTTGCTGAAATTCGGCGTTTTTTTAAGTGGCAATTTTAATTTTTGCAAGACTTTTTTGCCGAGTTCTTCCTTTTCAAAGTTAAGGGGTATTGCATAAAGGACTTTTTCATCGGGCGCTGAAATAACAAATTGGGAAGCGATATTTGCGTAAATTTCAATCTTCTTTCTTCTGACTGCATCTAGTGGTTTTTCTCCTCTGCACAAGATTATATCGGGAAATATACCATGCTCATTAAGTTGTTTAATAGCTTGCTGTGTCGGTTTTGTCTTCATCTCACCGATATTGGAGGGTATCGGCATGTAAGTAACAAGAACATACAAAACATTATCTTTAGAAAATTGTTTCTCCAAACTTTTCATAGCAAAGAGAAATGGTATGTTTTCATAATCTCCGACAGTGCCGCCGATTTCTATAAGACATATATCATTCCCTTTCGAGGCTTCTTTTATCCTATGGATGATTTCATTTGGAACATGAGGAATAAATTGTACTGTTTCTCCAAGATATTTCCCCTGCCTTTCATTCTTAATGATCTTGTCGTATACCTGTCCTGTTGTGATATTATTCTTCCGAGACAAATGCATACCGAGAAAACGTTCATAATTTCCGAGATCCTGATCAACTTCTCCACCGTCATATGTCACCCAGACTTCACCATGCTCTGTAGGTCTCAGTGTCCCGGCATCATAATTAATATAAGGATCAATTTTAACAGCAGTTATATTGTAACCGAACTCTTTTAGTATTTTCCCTATAGAGGCAGTAGCTATACCTTTTCCAACTCCACTTATTACACCCCCTATAACAACTATAAACTTATCAGCCACTGTTTCCTCCTATAAATTTTAGAGGGGGAATAACTCCCCCTCATCATTACTTTTCTTCCTGTCTGTTAAGATATTCCTCAACTTCCTGACGTTCCTGATCCTTCACAAACTCTTTTTCACTTACGACAATCTTTCTTTGCTGTTTGTTTATCTGAATTATCTTAACATTTAGTTTGTCTCCCGTTTTATATTCGTGATTTTCTTCACCATCTTTTTTGCTTAGATGAGAAGATGGTAAAATCCCTCTTAGCCCGTTTGGTAATTCAACTATATAGCCTTTTGCAAATTGTTCGACTATCTCAACTTCAACATGGGAACCGTTAGGATATTTTCCTTCAACTGTTTCAAAGGGGTCTTCTTCCATTTGTTTCAGACCGAGGGAAATCTTTTTATTTTCAGGATCAACTGCTAACACTTTACATTTTATCGTTTCACCCTTCTTCAGGACTTCACTTGGATGCTCTATTCTCTTGGTCCATGATAAATCCGATATGTAAATCAAGCCGTCTATGCCAGGTTCTATCTCTACAAAAGCGCCAAAATTGGTTAGAGTTCTAATCTTTCCTTCAATTATTGAACCTTCCGGATATTTCTCTGCGATAAGCTCCCATGGGTTTGGTTTTGCCTGTTTCAGTCCCAATGAAATTTTCTCATTTTCTTTATCGATATTCAAAACAATAGCTTCAATTTCATCACCTATAGAAAGTAACTGTGAAGGATGTTTTATATGCTCTGTCCATGACATCTCTGAGATGTGAATCAAGCCTTCTACACCTTTCTCCAATTCAACGAAAGCACCGTAATTAGTGATTGATGTTACCGTTCCTTTCACTCTTTTACCGATCGGGTATTTTTCGTCTATATTCGTCCATGGATGCTGATAAAGCTGTTTCATTCCGAGACTGACACGATTTTTCTCTTCATCTATCCCGATAATTTTCACCTTAATCTTGTCACCGACTGAGAACATTTCGGACGGATGGTTTATACGTCCCCATGAAATATCGGTAATGTGAAGCAGACCGTCAACACCACCTAAATCCACAAATGCACCAAAATCAGTTATGTTTTTTACAATGCCTTCTCTCACCTGCCCGATTTCAAGTTCATTTAAAAGTTCTTCTTTTTTCTTGCTAATTTGATCTTCAAGGATAATTCTATGAGAAACTACAATATTCCTTCTCTTGAAGTTTAGTTTGATAATTCTGAATTTCATCGTCTTACCGATTAACTCGTCAAGATCTTTTATAGGATGCAAATCGATTTGTGAACCGGGGAGAAAAGCTTCTACTCCAAGTATATTTACTATCATTCCGCCTTTTACTCTCTTTTTAATCTTTCCCTCCACATCGCTGTTATTATCGTAAGATTCCTTAATCTTATCCCACACTTTCTCAAAATCAGCTTTCTTTTTTGATAAAAGCACAAGTCCGTCTTCGGATTCGAATGATTCGATAAAGATATCTACCGTATCACCCGGTTTCCATTTTTCGATTTCGTCAAATTCTTCAACAGGTATAACACCTTCTGATTTCATTCCAATATCAACGATAACATCTTTTTTCCCTATACTTATAATTTTCCCTGTCAGCATGTTCCTACTACTTTTTTTCAATTCATAGCTACCAAATAGCTGCTCTTTGTCGTCGGGTGAAATCGTTTCCTTAACAAATTTCACCTTTCCTGTCAATTTTTGTTCGTTTTCCGCCATAAAGTTGGTCCTCCTTATATAGAATTTTTAACAATTTTCTATTCTTTCAATTACTCCGTTTATTATATAATCCGGTGTCGAAGCGCCTGCCGTTACTCCAACAGTTTTACTATACTTAAAATCATCGCAGTTAATACTTCTCTTATCCGACACCATAAATGTATGCTTATTTATCGATTTTGCAATTTCATACAACCTATTCGTATTGGAACTGTTCTTATCCCCTATCACTACAAAAGAATCCGTTTGCGATGCGAGGGCTTTACACGATTCTTGCCTTTTTTCGGTGGCATCGCATATTGTATTGTAAATTTCCATATAGTTTATTTTATCGAACAGCTCTCCAATTATTGATTTCGCAAGTTCTCTCTCAAAGGTAGTTTGTATGACAATACCGGCTCTCTCAACTCCGTTTATTGACTTTGCTTCTTCCACGCTATTTATAACAATTGATTCGCCTCCGGCATTTCCTTGAATACTGAGTATTTCATCGTGATTTTTCTCACCGATTATAATTAATTTCAAATCTTCACTAATTATCTTTTTTGCAAAATTTTGGCTACGTTTAACAAAAATACATGTTAAGTCCACAATTTTCAATCCCTTTTCTTTCGCTTTATCGTATACTTCCGGTTTAACACCATGCGTTCTAATAACCATAGTACCGGTCTCGGGAATTTCATCAATGTTTTTAATTACCTTTAACCCTCTTTGTTTCAATTCTTCCATCACGATTCTATTGTGAATAAGATCACCGTAAATATATATCTCTTTCTCCTTTTCCATTATACGATTAAGCGTATTTACAGCAAGCTCAACGCCACTGCAATACCCGTAATATTTAGCTACTCTTATTTCTCTCTTCATATAATTCTCTAATTTTATCCATTATGAGTTTAGCTAAGTGCTCTCTTGCCTTTTTGGGCTTCATTCCTTCCCAAACATCGGGATAAATCGGTTTCCCGAATGTTACACTTAATTCGCTTCTCCCAATTATTGCACTCATTAATCCTCTATTTGTACCGATTATTAAAGTAGGTACAATAGGAACATTCGCTTTCATCATTAAAAATGCAACCCCTGCTTTCCCCGGTAAAAGCAATCTATCGGTTTTATTTCTTGTCCCTTCGGGAAATACAACAAGAGGATAACCTTTCTTTAACTTTTCTATAGCTATTCTCATTGCATCGAGATCAATCCCTCCTCTTCTCAATCTAATGGCGTTAACCTTTTCAATGATATAAGCAAACGCCCTATTAGAAAGGAATAATTCCTCTTTTGCTAAAAAATAAATTTCGTATTTTTTTAAAGCTACTCCCACAACAGGTGGATCATAATTTGAAATATGATTGGGAGCCAGTATAAAAGGAGGTTTTGGCAAGTTTTCTCTACCGTATACCTTCATTCGGCAAATATGGTATAGAAATGCACCTAAAACTTTAATAGCAAACTTAAAACTTGCCTTCATTCTTAGCCAAAATCAACTCCTTTATAAAATTTACTTGCTCCTTGAATGTCATAAATGTGGTATCTATGAGCACAGCATTTTCAGCCCTTTTAAGAGGGCTAATCTCTCTGCTTGAATCCAGATGATCCCGCTTTGCCAGATCTCTCTCGATTTCATCAAGCTCTTTATTTATATTTAATGTCAATAAATCTCTTTGCCTTCTACGCACTCTTTCTTTCATATCGGCAGTCATAAATATCTTCAAATCGTCATTAGCAAAAACAACAGTCACTATATCTCTACCTTCGCATATTACCTCTTGAAT
>QNBC01000035.1 GCA_003641665.1 candidate division TA06 bacterium | reverse complement strand
GTTCAAATCGATACAACAACAATTCAATCCTCAATTACAATAGGTGATGTGGATGGTGATGATACTATGGATATCGTTTTAGCTTCCCCCGGAGGAAAACTTCATGCTATAAACTACAGAGGTAAAGATGTTGTGAATTTCCCCATGAGTCTCGGTGATTCATGTTATTCAACACCGGTTCTTGCCGATATTGACGGAGATAGAGACATGGAAATATTGACGGGGGATGAAGGCAAGCAACTCATCGCCTTCGATCTTTCGGTTTTGTACGATTCTAACAGAGTGGCATCACCTTTCCAGCACAAGAATGTTGAGCACAATGCCGTTTATAAATTTAATTTGAGCGATGAACAGGTAGGAGATAATGTTCCTATTGTAAAGGAAAATAGTTTTTATCTTTACCCGAATCCCGTAGTATTGAATAATTTTAAAATCAGATTTACATTAAATCATCCTGCTAAAGTCACATATAGGATATTTGATGCCTCTAAAAACGTGAGAATCAATAAAACATTGAACATAGATGAGACGGGGTTCCCATTTGAGATTCCGGTTGATGTTTCAGCACTGGGAAATGATCTTTATATTGTCCAAATTGAAACCGGATATAATGGGAAAACCGAGAAATATTACAAAAAGCTATTGATAGCGAAGTAGGGGTGAATATGAAGATAAAGAAAATAGTAATAACGATAATGTTAGCCTTTATTGCCATTTTTCCTCTGTATGGAAAAAACAGATCACTTGCGATAACCATGTCTCTTGTTTTACCGGGTTCCGGAAACCTGTATATGGGGAATAAGCAATCGGCGATTTATCATTTTGGTGCGGAAGCGTTGGTTGCAAGCGGTGTTTTTCTGACGAACAGTTATCACAATTCATACATTGATAACGCTCTTAAATTTGCCAATATCTATTCGGGTGCCGTTTACAGAACCGATAACGATTACCTGACGGGGCTTGAATGGTATATGAATAATGATGATTATAACGAAAGCGTGAGAGAAGATGCGAGAGCGAAATATCCGAACAATTTGGAACAACAGAATGCATATATTGCCGAACATTCCGTGCCCGATTCTCTGGGATGGTCATGGCAGACAAAAGATGAAATGGATAGATTTGCAAAACTGATGGAAAATTCAAGAAAGATTAAAATAGCAACATGGGCGATTGCTTCCGGGTTTATAATAAATAGAGTCGTAAGCGCTTTTATAACTATGCCTGAGGATAAATCCGTTACCGTTCAGGTAACAAACGGTTTAACAGGAATAAAAGGTGCGATTGTCTATACCTTTAAGTAAAATTTGGCAGAAAGTCGTTTATTTTTTTAGAGCAAATTACAAAATAATCCTTATATGGATAGGGATATTGCTTTTTATAAAGGTAGCATTCTATTTTCATCTTCAGAAATCCGTAATTGCCACATTTGTTGTTTTATTCGGACTTATAGCCCAGGCTTTTACCGGACTACTCAGCTTGATAAGTTATATACCATTTATAGGACCAATGATTACGAAGATAATTAGTTTGCCTCTTTTTCTTTTGATTAATGGAATAACATACATTACAACGATAGTTTTCATTAGGAAAAAGGGTGGGAAAAAGGATATTGTGATATCAAGGAGTTTAACAAATGCGTTACTTATCGGAATCATTATCGGGTTTATTCTCGGTAAATTATTTTAAAATATTACTTTTCTTATTGGCACTTATTCCTTCACTATCTCTAAACGGGCAGTATTTCGGGAAAAATAAGGTCAAATATAAAAATATGAACTGGAAGATGGTTGAAACGCCCCATTTTAATATCTATTACTATAACGGGGGGGAGTATCTTGCTGAATTTGCGGCAAACGTAGCGGAGGATTCTTATAGGGAAATTTCATATGACCTTTCATGGGATTTGAAAAAAAAGATCCCTATTTTAGTTTATGATTCTCATAACGATTTTCAGCAGACTAATGTAACGCCCGGTATTATAGAGGAGCAGGTGGGAGGATTTACAGAAATCTATAAAAGCAGGATAGTTGTGCCGTTTGACGGCTCATACGAGGAATTCAGGCATGTGATAAACCATGAATTGACACATGCGTTTCAATATGACATTTTGTACGGTAAAAATACGGCAAGTACGATAATTTCTCAGGTTACAACGGATATTCCTCTCTGGTTCATAGAGGGAATGGCTGAATACGAATCGAGGTGGCTTGATCCGGAAACGGATATTTTCATGCGCGATCTGATTCTCAATGGAGAATACATAAAAATACAGGATCTATGGATGTATGGCGGATATCTTATCTACAAAGAGGGGCAAATGATTGAATATTACCTCACTCAAACATTCGGAAAAAAGATTCTTGGAGATATATTGTTCAAGTGTAAAACGGAAAAATCTTTTGAAAAGGCTGTAAAAAGCTCCACCGGTTTAACACTTGAAGAACTTGACGGAGAGATCCGAACATTCTTAAGGAAAAGATATTTTTCATATTATGATAACAAAAGTGAATATACACAATTCAGTTCGAGGATAACAAAGTGTGACAGTACCTATTTTCTAAATGCGGGAGGTTCGATAAGCCCGAATGGTAATTATACTGCATTTTTTTCGGATAGAACCGGAAGATACAGTGTGTATTTGAAAAATATCTTTACAAATAAAACGAAATTGATTATCGGCGGGGAAAAAACGAGAGATTATGAGCAGATGCATATTTTGAGGCCCTATATAGGTTGGTTTCCCGATAGTAAATCGTTTGCTTTCGTGACAAAGTCCGGGAGCAGGGATTGTATACATATCTATAATTTGAGAAAAAAGAAGGTGGTTAAAAGAATAAGTTTTGACCTTAATGCCATTTATTCCCCATCGGTATCCCCGGACGGGAAAACCATGGTGTTTACGGGCATTCGAAACGGAATGGAAGATATCTACATGGTCAGACTCAAAGACGATAAAAATTACAGGAGATTGACATTTGATAAATATGATGACAGAGAACCTGTTTTTTATGATGATTCTACAATTATATTTGTTTCCGATAGGCCAAAAGATAATGAGTGGGTATACGGAGAATATTCGATTTGGGCATATAACATCAATAATGATTCTCTCTATGAAGTTATGAATAAGAAGTTCCACAATATTTCCAAACCTGCCGTATATAAAAACAATATTTACTTTACAAGTAATGATGAAGGCTTCGGCAATATTTTCAGACTGAATTATGACAGGGGGATTGTTGAGAAAATCACAGATGTTTTATGCGGAATAAGTAATGTAAGCGTCTCAAAAAACGGGAAATGGGCTGTTTTCGATGGAGTCAAGGGAATGAGGAAGGATTTGTATCTCATAAAAGATATTTCTTTACTTAAACCGAAAAAGTTCACGCCTGTAGCTTATAACATGAGATATACGAAAAACATAGGTATAGTATATAAGAAAACGAAGGCGAGGACTGTTTTTAATGCCGATATTATGATGGGATACCTGGGATATTCGTCGTATGGTGGAGCATTCGGGCAAGGATTATTCCTGTTCTCCGATTTGTATGGTGATAACGAATTGCTCGTTCAAATGGATTTGGGGAGTTATAATATCCTTAACGGCAATTATTATGCTCAATATATGAACTTGAAACACAGGTTCAACTTGGGAATCGCTTTAAATAAATACACATCGACAAATTACTATTCCAATCCTATTGCTGTTATACTGAACAATAATTACGGTATAGCATTATACGCAGATTTGCCATTTGATAAGTTCAATCGTATAGAGGAGACGATTAATTACAATTATTATGTGGATTCTCTATTTATCTATGATCAAACCGAAGAACAATTTTATCTGAACGGAATCTACTCGTACCACAGCCTTTTTCCGTCCATTGCATTTGTTCATGACGATGCTCTGGACAGTTATATGGGGTATGTTTCCGGTAATCTGTTTAGGCTCGAACTTCAAAGATCTCTTGTATTTAACAGAAGAGATATGATGGATTTTTATTATCTGTTTCTCGATTACAGACATTACTCTACATTCTTTAAACGCTATACACTGGCAACCAGATTAATAGGGGATGCCGGGGGTGGAATCGATGCAAGCAGATTTACCATTAGCGGTGTAGACGGACTCAGAGGATATGATTATGGTGATATTAACGGTAAATATGTGTGGCTCTTTCAGAATGAGCTGAGATTCAGGTTACTAAAGGATATAACTTTCGATAATCCGATTCCCATAAGGTTTGGTAGCATATACAGTGCGATTTTTCTGGATGTAGGAAGTGGATTCGACAATTACAACGATTATGTGCCTGTTGCAAGAAACGTAAATGGTTGGCAACTTGAAGACATAAAAGCTGATGCCGGTATTAGTTTCCGTGTTAATTTGGGAATAACGCTTTTACAATTCGATATAACAAAGAGATTAAACCTTATGCACTTTGAAGGGGATACCAAGTATACATTATGGCTGGGGGGGCTATATTAATACAACTCGATTTCGTAAGTCATGTTCACCCCGGCTTTTTTAAGCATTGCCGATACGGAACAATATTTATCCTGTGACAGCCTTACCGCTTTTTCTATTTTTGCCATGTCTTTTTCCGAAGCATGCATGCGATATTTCAGGTTTATGTCGGTATAGACCTTCGGGTGTTCCTCAGCCTTTTTGTATGTGATTTCAATCTCAAAACCCGAATAATTGACCTGCATTTTATTCATTATGGAAAGAACATCAATCCCCGTACAACCGCCGAGGGAATGAAGCATAAGTTCCATTGGCCATACGGCACTGTTCGTCCCGTTCTGATAATTGGAATCCATTACTACCGAATGACCCGAGGGACCGAGTCCAATCAATCTGTAAATATCCACATTTTTCACAATAACTTTATTTTCCATATAACCTCCCGTTTCAAGTAAAATATACATAAAAAACGGATTATTTCAAGGGGCAAGTATAGAAATAAATGAGAAGTAAAAATTTGTAGGTAGATAAATTCTCCATTTTTCTCCTCTCGTGGGAATATACTTATATCTGTAGACATGATAGGTGATCTATTACCTTGATTTTTTCTGACAGTGATTTATTAAATAAATAAGTTGAAAAATAATTTTTATATGATATAATCCACGAGATAAGGAGTTAGTTTGGAAAGAGTTATCGGGCTATTCTTGGAACTTGGTTATAGAAGATTACCCCAGATATCCGTTAATTCGATAGACGGTATTAAGGGATTTATAGATTTGTACAAATATCCGGTTCTTATCGAATCGGGGAATCTTCAAGTAATAATTAAAGATAGAAAGGGATTGGAGCCTTTTGAAAATATTCCGCTCAGCAATGTTACAGTGGAAAAGTACTTTAAGAATAGTGTATATTTGAAAATCGAATATCATTCGGAGTACAATATTGTTTCCATTGATATGGTAAAAGGAGATAAAAATTTTAATCTGGAATTAAATCCGCTTTTATCACTGACAAATTATAAAATCAAATCTACAATCCCGGAGATAGAGGAATTTGCAGATCAAATCTGTGATTGCTACAACCTTTTTCTAAATAATAACTATAAAATAATTCCCATTGAACTTTTTAAAGATGATGATAACACTTATTTTTCTATTAAAAAGATGATGACTAAGAAACAGAAACAGTATGATGATATAATGATTTCATATAATATCAAAACGGTTGGGGAATATGTAAATGATATTTTCAAGCGTTATGGTAAGCATGCCCGGATGGTTCCTCTTGAAAAAATGAACGATTGCATTGATAAATATTCCCATGTTTTTATAGTAATCGTCAATGATAGTGAATTGCTTACCGAAAGGTATGTAGATATTATAAATAATGCCGTTTCGGAGGAAAAGCAAATATACTGTATGTATGAAGGGATAAAAGACAAAGAAATCAAGGGAAAATTAATGAGGAAAAATATAGTTTTCATAAATGATCCTTATGGATTTATAAAAATGATAGTTAAAGAAGGAACATGAAAGCTCTTGAATTATTAAATGAAAGAAGTAAAATAATTTATATCGGAAATAGAGCAAAGGAGATTTACTCCGATTTACGGTACGAGAGTTATGAGTCTCTGGTTAAGAGTCTTTTGTTTAAAAGGTATGATATGTGGTTTATCGAGAATTACATAAAAAATGAAAACGACATACTTGAAATTATAGACACTAAACCAAAAATAATTATTTTCGGTGATACGAACTTGAATGAGCTATATAAAAGAAAAATTATTCAATATGCCAACTTTAAAAACGTCCCTTTACTGGGGCCCAAATCAAGCGGTATATATTCCGATAAATTTTATTTTGGTAGGATAAACCCCGTATTTTTCAAAAATAAAACGGGAATCTGTGTAATTTCCAGCAATCAATTTATACCTTATATGATTGAAAAGGAATTGTCGTGGTATGATTGGGGGATTTCCCAATGTATAACCATAGGTTCCGGCGACGGATTATTATCATCATACGAAGGGGTTCTCGATAGTATTGTAGATATCAACAGTTGTATAGGAGTGATTATTCATATAGATCTGAATAACTATATCGAATCCTCGATAGCAAATTATATAAAGAACAATTATCATAAACCTATTATAGTTTTTGTTACCGGTAGGAGTGAATTTCCCGAAAAAGGGTATAAATTGGTTAAATTTTTCCGAGATGTTGATATAGATGTTGCACTGGATATAGGTGAAATTGTCAAAATGTTAAAGAAAATCATTTAAGGAGATGTTTAATGGCAAAATACGATATTTTTGTGGAGAACAAACTATGCAAAGGCTGCAATTTATGTGTTTCTGTTTGCCCTAAAAATGTTCTTGAGCTTGATCCGCTGACTGATAAGTGTAAACCAATGAGGCCCGATGACTGTATAGGGTGTAAAATGTGTGAAAATATGTGTCCGGATTTTGCAATTGCGGTGGAGCCTGCGGGAGGAGCAAATCCTTATGCAACCATTAATTTGAAATCCGAGCAGGAAGATTGAGCCGAAAAACAATTTCGAATAATAAACTTAATGTAAATAGGAGCTTGTATGAGTAATGTAAAATTGGTTCAAGGTGATGTAGCTTGTGCTATCGGGGCTATTGATGCCGGTTGCAGATTTTTTGCCGGCTATCCCATTACACCTGCATCCGATATTGCCGAAGAGATGTCAAAACGTTTACCTATGGTGGGAGGCAAATTTATCCAGATGGAGGATGAAATTGCCAGCATGGCTGCTATTATCGGAGGGAGTCTTGCGGGAGCCAAATCGATGACGGCAACAAGCGGTCCGGGTTTTTCTTTGAAACAGGAGAATCTCGGATTTGCAATTATGGCTGAGGTTCCGACAGTTATTGTGAATGTTCAAAGAGGTGGTCCTTCGACCGGTTTACCAACGCTTCCATCTCAATCTGATATGATGCAGGCGAGATGGGGGACGCATGGCGATCATGAAATTATAGCCATAATTCCGTATACGGTCGAAGAGGTATATTATGAAACGATAAGGGCTTTCAATCTTGCAGAAATGTTAAGAACACCGGTTATATTACTTATGGACGAGGTTATAGGGCATATGAGTGAGAATTTTGAGAAACCGGATAAAAACGATATAGAGATAATCGATAGAAAAATGACCACAAAGAATCCTGACGAGTACTTCCCGTATGATGAATCCGAAGGATTGGTCCCTCCTCTTGCCCCGTTCGGAACAGGTTATAGGTATCATGTTACGGGACTTGCCCATGATAAAACCGGTTTTCCTTCAACCCGTGAGGAGAGTGTGAAACATCTTATGAATCGCATGAGAGACAAAATATTGAAAAACAGAGAATTGATTGATAAATGCGATATAAGAAAAGAGGGCAATGAAGAAATCGGAATATTTGCATATGGAAGCTCAGCAAGAACCTCCATTGCAGCAATAAGAGCATTAAAGGAAAGAGGTATGAATGTAGCACTCATGCGTCCCATTACGATATGGCCATTCCCCGAAAAACAACTTAAAGAATTTGCTAATGGATTGAAGAAAATCGTTGTTCCCGAATTGAATTTTGGGCAAATAGTAGGAGAGGTCAGAAAATATCTCGGCGATGATATTGAGATTGTTCCGATAAATAAATATACGGGCAGGCTTATTACCCCCGATGAAATTATAAATAAAATTGTGGAGGGATAGATGGATACGGACATCAAACTCAAATATCTGAGAACAGACAAACTTCCCCATATATGGTGTCCCGGATGTGGGCACGGAATTATATTGGGAGCATTACTAAAGAGTTTCGATAAATTGGGATGGAGGAAAGACGATATTGTAGTGGTGTCGGGAATCGGTTGCTCGGGAAGAACACCCGGTTATATTGATGCCAATACGCTTCATACGACTCATGGCAGAGCGCTTGCTTTTGCCACAGGTATTAAGATGGTTAATCCGAAACTTCATGTGGTCGTCGTCATGGGAGACGGAGATGCTTCGGCAATAGGTGGTAATCATCTTATTCATGCCGCCCGCAGGAATATCGATCTGACGGCAATTGTTTTTAACAATAATATATATGGAATGACAGGCGGACAATATTCTCCTACAACACCATATGGAGCAAAAGCCAGTACAGCACCTTATGGTAATATAGAGCCTAATTTTGATCTGGTGGAACTGGTAATGGGAGCGGGTGCAACATATGTGGCGAGAGCAACCAGTTATCATGAGGCTATACTGGAGAAATATATTCAAAATGCACTTTCACATAAAGGTTTTTCATTCGTTGATGTATTTACAACATGTCCCACACAGTTCGGTAGGTTGAATAAAATAAAATCGCCTATTGATAACATTTTAATGCTGAAGGATAAAACTGTTATGAAATCACAAGCGGAAAAAATGTCTCCGGAAGAGCTGAATGGCAAAATGGTTATCGGAGAGTTCCGTAATATTAAAGATAAGAGAGAATATACGGAGCTTTACGATGAAATTATCAAAAGGGCGATGAACAAAGGAGTAGGCGATGAAAGTTGAGATAAGACTTTGCGGTTTTGGTGGACAAGGATTGATTCTCGCATCGAAATTACTTTCACAAGCCGCAATAATAGATGGTAAAATAGCAACGCAGTATCAAACGTACGGGGCACAGGTCCGCGGAGGAACGGTTAAAGGAGATGTAGTGATATCGGAAAGGAAAATTGATCATCCGACAGTGATTGCACCCGATATCCTTGTTGCAATGAGCCAGGATGCCTATAAAAAATACGGAAACAATATTAAGGAAGGCGGTATAATAATTACAGACCCGTATTTTGTTAAAAATATAGAGAGAAAACATATAGAGATACCGTTTTACGAAACGATCAAAGAAGAATTGCATTCAACATTACCGTTAAATATGATGGTTATCGCTTTTATAGCGAAATATACAGGTCTTGTATCGGAAGCATCCGTAGAGAAAGCGGTGCTTGACAGAGTGCCTCCACACACAATAGAAATTAATTCGAAAGCCCTGAAATTGGGAGTAAAATTCGGTGAAAAATACAGACAAAAAAATTAATATTCGTTATAGAGGGAAAGATTACGAATTTATTCCACCTGTTAAAGGAACGGAGCTTGCAAAGTCTCTTCTGGATAAAGAATCGAGGAATGTCGTAGCTGTTGTTGAGAATAATCACTATATAAGGTTATCGGATACTGTTTGCGAAGATGCGGAAATCGATTTTGTTTTCATAAGCAGTATAAAGGGAATGCGTGTTTATACATCCAGTCTTTTTCTTGTTCTATTGAAAGCTTTTTATGAATTGTTTCCAAATGGTGATTTGATTATAGATCACTCCATATCAAAAGGATATTACTGCTTTGCCGAGATAGGGAGAGTCTTTGATGCCAGAGATGTAAAAAATTTGAAATCGAGAATGCTTGAGTTCATAAAGAAGGATATTCCTATAAAGAATAGTAAGATGGATATAAAGGATGCACGTGAACTTTTTAAAAATAAAGGATATTTCGATACTTACGAGTTGTTAAAGTTTCGAAGTTCCGGAGAAATAAACGTTTACCATTTAATGGATAATTGTGAGTTTTATGCAGAACCGCTTCTTCCGTCAACCGGTTATCTAAAAGATTTTGATATACGCTCTTACTCTCCTGGGTTTATAGTTCAGGTACCCTATTATACCTTAAATGGAAAAGTCCCGACTTTTGTGGAAGAGAGGAAACTTTTCACAATATTCAGGGAAACATTTTACCAGAACAGAATTATAGGAATAAATAATGTTGTTGAGCTTAACAATGCTATAGAGGACGGAAAAATAAGCGATATAATAAAAATATCAGAGGCATTTCACGAGAAAAAAATACAGGATATAGCGGGAGATATCGCTTCGAGAAGAAATTTCCTCAAATTCGTATTGATTTCAGGACCATCCTCATCGGGTAAAACGACATTTTCCAAAAGATTATCTATTGCACTGATGCTCTATGGAATAAAGACGATTACCATTTCTCTTGACGATTACTTTCTTGATAGAGAGAAGACCCCTCGAGACGAGAATGGAAATTACGATTATGAATCATTTTACGCTCTGGACCTCGAGCTCTTTAATGACCAAATCTTTTCCCTTCTAAGGGGAGATGAAGTCACATTACCCAAATTCAATTTTAAAGCGGGGAAAAAAGAGCCCGGACGGAAAATAAAACTTGAAAAAGATCAAATGCTCGTAATTGAGGGAATTCACGGGTTGAACCCGAAATTAACCGAACAGATTCCTGGGTATTTAAAATTTAATATTTATGTGAGTGCATTAACCCAGTTGAATCTTGATTATCATCATCGTATGCCGACAACAGATGCAAGGATTCTACGACGAATTGTCAGGGATAATCTATTCAGAGGGCATAGCGCTCTTGCCACAATTAAGATGTGGGGTAATGTGCGAAAAGGAGAAGACAGAAATATATTTCCCTTTCAAGAAAATGCGGATGTAATGTTTAACTCCGCTCTGAGTTATGAATTGGCTGTATTAAAGAAGAAGGTGGAAAGTTTATTACTCGAAATAGATGATTCCAATCCCGAATATCCCGAAGCACAAAGATTGTTGGAATTTTTGAGTTTTTTCAAACCCATTAATGATAGAGAAATCCCTCCCACATCCATATTAAGAGAGTTTATCGGCGGCTCGAGTTTTAAATATTAAATTTGGCTCAAGATAATTTCTTTATTCGTTCAAAATCCGCATTTACCATAAGGCGGACAAGCTCTTCAAACGTTACTTTGGGTTTCCACCCTAATTCTTGTTGTGCTTTACTACTGTCTCCTATAAGTATATCCACTTCGGAAGGTCTGAAATAGCGAGGGTTAACACCGATTATCTCTTTTCCTGTCTTCTTGTCTATACCGACTTCATTAACACCTTTCCCCTTCCATTGAATTTCAATATCAAGAGCACGGAATGCATGTTCGCAAAATTCTCTTACGGAGTGAGTTTCTCCCGTTGCAATAACATAATCTTCAGGTTTAGATGCTTGTAACATCATCCACATGGCTTCAACATAGTCCTTTGCATATCCCCAGTCCCTTTTCGCGTTGAGGTTGCCAAGATAGAGTTTGTCCTGCAAACCGAGTTTAATCCTGGATGCGGAAATGGTTATTTTTCGTGTGACAAAATTTTCTCCTCTACGGGGGGATTCATGGTTAAAGAGAATTCCGTTGACAGCGAACATATTATAAGCTTCCCTGTAGTTTTTAACAATCCAATATCCGTACAGTTTTGCTACTCCGTAAGGACTGCGAGGGTAGAAGGGAGTGTTTTCCGTTTGAGGGATCTCCCGAACCTTACCGTATAATTCAGAGGTTGATGCCTGATAAAACTTTGTGCGAATACCGGTTTCCCTTATTGCATCGAGCAATCTAAGTACTCCAACTGCATCCGTTTCGGCGGTATATTCGGGGACTTCGAATGACACCCGAACATGACTTTGGGCGGCAAGGTTGTAAATTTCATCCGGTTCGACTTTTTCTATAATTCTGTTAAGATTGCTGGAATCCGTCATATCTCCGTAATGAAGGAAAAATGTTTTATTGTATATATTCGGGTTCATTGTAAGGTGGTCGATTCTTTGTCTGTTTAAGGATGAAGAGCGTCGTATTATTCCGTGAACTTCATATCCCTTTTCCAATAGTAGTTCAGCTAAATAACTACCATCCTGTCCTGAAACACCTGTAATAAAAGCTTTTTTCATATTTCACCTCGTAAAATTAGATTTTTTATATCCTTAAAGGTCATTCCTTTTCTATCCTTATCCGAAACAATGGGATTTTGAAAAGGCCAATTTATTGCTATATCAGGATCATTCCATAAAAGCGTAAGTTCCGTTTCGGGGTTATAGTAATTTGTACACTTGTAATGTAATATTGTATTATCCTCGAGTGATGCAAAACCATGTGCAAATCCGGGAGGGATATAAACCTGTTTTTTCTCCTTATCGTCTAAAATAATGGAAAAATATTTTCCGAAGGTGGGAGAATTAAGGCGCAAATCGACTGCAACATCGAATATCTTTCCTCTTACAATTCTTATCAATTTCCCCTGAGCAGAGTCTTTCTTTTGGAGATGCAATCCGCGTATAACACCTGATTTTGACATTGATTCATTATCCTGAACAAAATTAGCAGATATCCCTTTATCGGTGTAACGTTGACAATTGTACGATTCAAAGAAATATCCTCTATCATCTTCGAAAATATCGGGAATCACTATTAATAATCCTTCAAAATCAGTCTTTTCTACGATCATAAATCACCGTAATTTTGTCTGTAATAGGAATTATAGCCTCCTTTCGAAATACGCTTCAACCAATTCCTATTTTTTATATACCACAAAATTGTTTTGTGAAGTGCTTCATCAAAATTATTTTTCGGTTTCCAACCTAATGTGTTTTCTATTTTCTTTGTTTGCAAAGCGTATCGGAAATCATGCCCTTTTCTGTCTTTAACGAATTTAATGAGGTTTTTATCGAGATTGGAATGAGTAAGTTTATTAAAAACGGTTATAATTTTCTTCGCAAGGTCGATATTTGATATTTCATTTCCTGCGCCGATATTGTAAATTTCACCGATATTTCCATTGTTTGCAATCGCATCGATTGCAGATATATTATCTTCTACAAATAACCAATCTCTTATATTTTTACCCTCTCCGTATAATGGAATCGGTTTTTTCTCCATTAAATTATTTATAATAAGAGGAATGAATTTTTCCGGATACTGGTATGGTCCGAAATTATTGGAGCTTCTCGTTATAATGATCGGGGCGTTGTATGTTCTTACATAGGAATAAACAAGCATATCGGCAGAAGCTTTTGATGCCGCATAGGGGCTGCTTGGCTTTAGAGGAGAACACTCGTCGAATTTTAGATTTGAACCTGCATCTCCGTAAACTTCATCCGTTGAAATCTGTATGAAAAGTTTATTCGGAAGCCATTTATCGTTTTTATAAAAACTTTTTTTAAAATGCTCGAGAAGCTTAAATGTGCCGAAGATATTTGTTTTTATAAAGTTTTCCGGAGAGTTAATACTTCTGTCCACATGCGATTCCGCTGCGAAATTAATTACTCTATCTGGATAATATCTCGAAAATATTTCTTGGAGTGTATTGTCATCGTTTATATCACCTTTTATAAAAGTATAACAATTTGCGAAATCCCTTTCAATATCGGATAAATTGATAGAATTACCGGCATATGTTAATTTGTCAATATTTATAACTTCAATACTGTCCTTATAATTTTTAAAAAGGAACCTAATAAAATTGGATCCGATAAAACCGGCCCCACCTGTTATAAGATATTTGACTTTTGTATCACTATCCATAGTCAATGGGATTATATTGAATTTATTCGTTTGCGTCAAGGAGATTGAAGAAAACGGAAACAGGGATATTGGATATTAATTGAGGTCTTCAATGTTTATTTCAAGGAACTCGAATATTTCCTCAAACAGTCCTTTTAATAGTTTGCTATTTACTTTAAAAATGACATTTCTCCCCTCTTTTCTTCTTGTAATAAGATGAACGCTTTCGAGCACTTTTAGGTGGTGTGAAGCCACAGAGGCACTCATATTGAAATTTTGTGCAACATCACCCACACAAAACTCTTTATTAGAGAGGTAACGTAATATTTCCAACCGTCTCTCTTCCGAAAGTGCTTTGAAAATACGTGCTTTTTCTCTTAAATTAAAGTGCATATCATTCATAATAGTTTATATAACCTATTTTCTCCAAAATTTCAATGATAAAATTATAATAATGGAAGGGGATTTTTTGATCATCAGC
>QNBC01000034.1 GCA_003641665.1 candidate division TA06 bacterium | reverse complement strand
GAAGACAAATATGATGAAGCAATTAAAGCAGCAAAAAAGGCTACGCTCTACATAAATCAGGATGTAAACAAACTGTCATTAGCTTATTTCTTTATTGCAAAATGTTATATAAAATTAGGTGACACAGATGAAGCTTTACAAAAATTAGATGAAGCTCAATTACTCACAAAGGACCAATCACTACTAAATAAAATTGTCATTCTAAAGGACAAAATAAAAAAGGGGAAGCTTTAAGCTTCCCCTTTTTCCCCACAAGGAATCTACTTAATAATATGAGGTGTTAAGAAGATGAGTACTTCTTTTTTCTCATTATGTTTTGTTTGCGTTCCGAATATGTTACCGAGGATAGGAATCCCTCTAAGCAACGGCAAACCTGTGCTTGTATTTGTCTCGGTTGATTTAATAAACCCTCCCATAACCACTGTTTCTCCGTCCTTAACAACCTGACGAGTATTGGCTTCCGTTGTGTTAATTATAGGATGATTTGTGGAAGCACCTTCTACTGTACTCAATTCGGCATGAATATCCATAGTTACTTCATTAAACGAATTTATTTGAGGAGTAACCTCAATTTTAGCACCGACTGTGTACATTTGCGTTACGGGATTTCCCCTTTGGTCAAGTGTTACTACGGTAAATTTCTTACCGCCCAATATGCTTGCCTTTTGGTTATTGACAGCAGTTATTCTCGGATTTGCGATAACTTTTGATTTGTTTTCTTTTTCAAGCATCTGCAATTTAGCATTGATATTCACATAGGAGCTTACTGTTCCAACATTTAAAGTGGTGTGCGGAGCAATCTCCTCTCCCGATTGGACACTGCCCTTCACATCTCCGGTAGGAGAAGAAAGTCCCTCGACATCCCAATTGATCCCCAAGCCTTTATCAAAATTCGCATCGAGTTCAACCACCTTTACGACAATCTCAACCTGAGGGTTTGGAGAATCAAGTACATACAACATTTTTCCGACATCATCGAGTTTTTCCTTAATGTCGGTTACAATTAATGCATTGGTCCTTTTATCAACCTCAATTGCACCTCTAGGTGATAATATTTTTTTCAATGGGGCTTTTATTTCTTCTGCATGCGCAAACTTTAACTTAAATATTTTGTTAATAAGGGGATTGGATTCTTCCTTCGTTTTAAGTTCCTTTTTAAATTCATCTCCCGTTCCCACTCTTATTATGTCTCCATCAATAATATACGTATAGCCTGCCGTTCTCAAAATTACATCAAGCGCTTTCTCCCAGGGGACATCGTGCAGACTTACCGTGATTGCACCCTTTACATTGTCACTGACGATAATGTTGCGACCACTGTAATTTGCCAACCCCCTAAGCACCGTTACCAAATCGGCATTTTCGAGATCAAGTGAAATCAATCCTTCATCTTCATCTACATTTTCGGAGGCATCGGAAATCAACTGTTTTGAGAATTCAGCAAATGAAGATACTCCTGAATTGATAGTTAAATTGATTACGGACTTATCTCTTGTAATATTATAGGCATATTCTTCATCCGTATATAATGTAAACCTTACAACTTTATCATTTGGCTTTGATATTTCTATGCTGTTAATACCTCCCCTGTTTATCATCAATTTTTCAGGAGAAATGTCATTTGTAACACCAACAAAATCAATAACAATTCTTGACGGGGTAGAAAGTGAATAATCAGTAAAGGTTACATCGCCTATACTGCCTAGTTTAACTAATGTTTGTCCCCCGGAATACGGAGAAACAGTAATACCGGTAATTTGACTCCCAAACATTACCAGCGGAACCATAATCACCATCAGTAAAATAGCTATTTTTCTCATATGAACCTCTTCTTTTAAAATTTTAATTTTTGATCTTCAGATTCTAATTTAAATTTTGTTTCCGATACAACACCAAACTGATGTGTTTCAAAAATTATATAATCTTCACCAATTTTTTTAACATAACCATCGGCAATTTTATCATTTTCTTTCAATACGTATCCCTGTCCACCAAATTCTTTGATCAATGCAACCCTTCCGTTAGGTCCTTCAATTATACCGGTAAGTACTGCATTATCCAGATTCAGCGATTCCGTACCTTTGGTTTTGGACAAGAGCGGTTCAAAAATATCTCGCTTCCCTGCCGATTTAAAAGAGTATTGCTCAACATTAAAGGGTAATTTTACCCCTTTTAACATGCTATCCAAATTAACCGTGTCAGATTCTTCAGCTATAGTCGTGTCTTTTTGCACAACGGCATTTATGAGATTATTGTCCACTATACTACTCTTTTGAACCGTTTTATCTCCGCTATTACCAACAAAAAAAGTAACAACCTTGTTTACAATATAGTTTGACAAATTCCCTTCTTTCTTACATCCCGAAAGCAGTAACAACAATATTGCCAGAACAGGCAAGATTCTCTTCATAATTACTTACCTCCTTTTTTCTTTGTGGTTTTAGGAGGTCTTAACCCCGGATTTAAAGCATATGTCTCGATTTGAAAATCAGCTTTAACAGTTTTTATCCTTCCGGTTTTCGATTCTTTTTTCTTATTTTCACCGACATTAAAAGAAAGAGTTTTAACAATCCTCTTAGTCATACCAAGTCGCGTTAAAAATATACCAAGATTGTTGAAATCGGATTCCACTGAGATTTTATATTTTGCAGAGGAATATTCTCCAGACGAAGTAACTCCTCCTGCCGGAGAAAACTTTGTTATTTTTACATTCTGCTGTGAAGCTAATCTACCGATTATCTTTATAACTTGCGCAGTTTCAATTCTATCCGGTAGCATAGAACTCGCTTTCTGCCATTGTAATTCCATTTCATGGTACTTTTTCTTTACATCGTCTAAACTTGCCGCTACACGACGCGCATTACTTAGCTTTGTTGAAATTTTGGTATGTTCATCCTTGAGTGTTCTTATTTTTGCATTATTTTTATTGATTATCAAAACACTCCAGAGAACAATAATTATTATTAGAAGTAATGCAGATGTGCTGAGAATAATTATATTTTTCTTATCCATAATCACCTGCCTTTATATTTTGATACTGCATGATAATTTAAATTCCATAATATCATGCTCTAATAAATTCTTCTTTTCAATAACTTTCAAAGTTACATTACCAAAATATGGGTTATTTTCAAGATTTTTCATAAAATCCGCTACAATGACATTGGAAAATGTGATTCCTGAAATAACCAATTGATTTCCGCTTTGTTTAACATTAACTAACCACATGTAATCAGGTACGGACAGAGCCAAGTTGTCAAGAATTTTGGCCTCGTTCAATCTGCCGACATTCAGTTTCTCGACAATGCCGATTTTATGTTGCAAATCTTGCTGTTTTTGTCTGAATTGTTTCACGAGGTGAACCGCATCTTGCAGACTGTTTAGTTCAGTTTGCATTGACTTAATTTCCGTTCTTAATTTATTCATTGTAGAGTTTTGTTTCATTGTTATTAACAAAAGAATCACTATAACAATAACATAAACACCCACAATGGCGAAAACACCGCCTTTTACCGGGAGTTGAAAATTCATACTTATTTTAGGAACACCCAATTCCTTCTTCTTCCCTTTTTTCATCTCCTCAGGTAATAAATTAATATCTATCATAAACACACTCCTATTTATTTGCATTTAAGGCTAATCCACAGGCTTCAGCTATAATCGGAGCAATCTTCTTGACTTTTTCCACACCGAGTTCCTCTTTTATACCGATTTTAGCAAAGGGATTGATTAGCTCTACCTTTGTTTCAAAGTGCTTTGATAGTTTATCTATGATACCCGGAATGACAGCTCCTCCTCCTGATAGAGAAATCCTGTTAATGTGGTCCTTATCCCTCGTCATATACGTTAGGTTTCTTTCAATGTTAATCGATAAACTATCCACAAATTCGTTAAGAGCGGCATCAATTTCATCTTTGTTGTATTTTTCCAGATTCTCTCCCTTTATGATATCAAGTGCCTCTTCCTGAGTGATACCGAATTTTTTCTGAAGCTCATTAACGTATTTCTTGGCTGCTATAGGATTTCCTCTGGTGAAAAGAAATACATTATCATCAACAAAACTAATATTTGTATTTTCAAAACCGATACCGATTAAAGCAACAAATTCTCCTTTTACCTCTTCGTTGTTATATTCGAAAATATTATGCGTTGCAAAACTGGAAACATCCATTTTTTTTACTTCCAAACCCGCCTCATGTAAAAGATCGACCTTTTGAATAACAGCATCTTTCTTAGCAGCTACCAACAATACATCGATTTTCCCATCAGCCCTATCGCGATTCACTACCGCATAATCCAATTCTATGCTGTTTACATCAAACGGTATCTGCTGTTCCGCTTCCCATTTAACGGATTCGGCAATTTCATTGTCTTTCATTTTTTCCATTTGGATACGTTTTACAATTACTGATTTTCCGTAAATTGATGTAGCAACATTTCTACTCTTTAGTTTCATCTCATCTAGCATCTCTTTAAGAGTATTGATTACCAGCCCTCTATCCATTATCTCTTCATCAACTATTGCCTCAGAAGTTAACTCCTTCACCATATAATTACTCAGGACTGGAGAATTAGGTAGTCCTTCCAGTTCAACTATTTTAATCAGAGAACTACCAATATCCACACCGATTCCTACTTTACCTTTTGCCATAGTCCCTACCTTTTTAAGATTCAATATACTTGATTAATGAAGAACCTTTGATATGCCATCTTCTGCCAATCTTTTTACCGCTAAGTTTTCCAGCTCTTAAAATATTCCGAACTGTCTGCTCACTAAGCGATAATAACTTTGCAACTTCAACTACCGTGTAGAATTCCTTTGGATTAATATCGTTTGGTGACAATGCCATATACACTCCTTTTTGATATATACTTATATATAACTAACTATAAAATTATATACTTGATGATAATCAATGTCAAGTAATATTACTTATATATAGATATACGCAATATATTGTGCATATTGTGTATATCTATTCAAGATATTGTTAAGAATTAAAATTTTACTTTTGGGGCTTCCCTTTCCTCTTCGTTTTCAAGCTTAAAAAATTCTCTCTTTGTGAAATTAAACATACCGGCAATAATGTTTTGAGGGAATTTTTGGATTAAAGTATTATAAAAAGCAACCACATCGTTGTAATGCTGTCTTGCAAATGAAATTTTATTCTCCGTGGAAGTTAATTCCTCTTGCAATTGCATCATATTTTCATTTGCTTTGATATTAGGATAGTTTTCCATTACGGCAAATAGTGATTTTAAAGCATTTGTTAATTCTCCTTCGGCTTTCGCTTTCTCAGCAACACCATTTGCATTCATTGCATTGGAACGTGCCTGAGTAACTTTAATGAAAATTTCCTTTTCATGTTCCATATAACCCTTTACGGCATTTACGAGATTGGGAATAAGGTCGTATCTTCTCTTTAATTGAACATCTATACTAGCCCATGCATTGTCAATACGAACTTTCGACGCTACTAATGTGTTATAAATGCCCACAATATACATGATTATAAGCACAATTATAACAATCAGGACAATTATAGCAACCATTCAAACCTCCATTTTATTGAATTTTACTATATTAACATACTTTAGTCAATGTCGTTTAATGTTTCTTCTATCATACTATGGTAAATTTTACGATATCTTATAATGCAAACTTCATTCTCATATACAATATTCATATGAATTTTATTCTGCAATTTTATTACAACCTCTCCGCATTTATCCAAAGGAATTCTTTTTTCTTTGAAAATTTTGTTATATTTCGTATAAATCTCATCAACAATTTTATCCATGTTCATATTCTTTTTTGCCGATACAAATATTGCCCCAGGATATTTTTCCAGAACTCTCTTTAATATGTTCTCATCATAAACCAAATCAATCTTGTTGAATACTAATATTGAATCCTGTCCAAAACCCAATTTTTTGGAAACCTCGTTAACAGTATTAATCTGTTCCATGTAATATGGAGAAGAAATATCAACGATATGTAATTTTAAATCAGCATCCTTTATTTCAGATAATGTTTCATAGAATGAATTAATAAGTTCCGGTGGAATATTTCTAATGAAACCTATTGTATCGGTTACGAGGCATATATCATTATTTTTAAACTTCAATATTTTGGTAACCGGATCAAGGGTAGCAAATAATTCATCTTTAATCCTAGCATGATAATCTGTCAATCTCCTTAATATTGATGTTTTTCCAGAATTAGTATACCCAATCAAAACACATTTAAATTCCTTTTGCCTCTTCTTACTTTGTATTTTTTTGTTTTTCTTTATCTCCTCCAATTTAGTATTCAATATTCTTATTCTCTGCCTTAATTCCCTTCTTCTGTATTCTATCTTTTGCTCTCCCGGTCCCCTTGTCCCAATTCCTCCTCCGGTTCTTGACAGGTTCTCATAAGCTCCAATCAGTTTTGAGTATTCAAATTTCAAACGCGCTAATTCTATCTCTATTTTTGCAATTCTCGTTTTGGCATGTTCATAAAATATGTTGAGAATCACTTCATGTCTATCCTGAACATCCAATCTCGTCATCTTCATTATGTTATTCTTTTGTCTTCTTGCCAAATCTACATTAAAAACCAATTTATCGACACTATTTTTCTCTGCAATTCTCTTTATCTCCTCAATTTTACTGATAGAAATGAATGTTGATGCCACTATTTCCCTATTATTGATAAAATAGGTACCGACAACATCATCGTTTTGCGTTTTGCATAAAGAAGCCAACTCAAGAACATCGAAATCGATATTTTCACTTTTAGAAGATTTAACTCCTATGACTAGAACTCGAGGTGATAAATTTTTATCTAAAGGAATTCTTCTATGCATTTTTTACTTTGTTATAAACTTCCTTCGCCATATATGAACTTCTCACAAGAGGTCCCGAGACAACATTTATTCCCACCTCTTTTCCCCTTTCTTCATACGACTTGAAAGTTTCGGGCGTTACATACCTGTCTACTTCTATATTTTTCTTTGTCGGTTGGAGGTATTGTCCTATTGTAAATATTTTAACACCTGCGGTTGCTACTTCTTCAATTGTTCTGTACACTTCTTCATCCGTTTCTCCGATTCCGACCATTATACCTGATTTAACTATGACATTTCTATTCTTAGCAGCAATTTTAAGAACATTCATACTTAAATCGTAATCCGCTCTTGCATCCCTAATTTTGGGAGATATTCTTCTTACAACTTCAATATTATGAGCAAATACGTCAATTCCGGAGTTAAGCACTTCATTTATGAGGTCTTCTCTTCCACCAAAATCCGGGGTTAACACTTCAATTCCGATTTGGCTGTTACTTTTTCTAAGCAATTCCACTGTTTTAACGAAAATAGTTGCCCCCAAATCATCAAGGTCATCTCTATCCACAGATGTAATAACAACATAATCAAGTCCCATCCTTTTTACAGCATCAACCAGTCTATCAGGCTCCGAGCGATCGACTACCCCCTTCGGATTTCCTGTTTTTGTGGCACAAAACCTACAAGCTCTTGTGCATGTATCTCCGAGTATCATAAATGTAGCAGTTCCGGAATCCCAACATTTCCCCAAATTAGGACATTTTGCTTCAACACAAACTGTGTGCAAACGTTCTTCCCTTAAAATTTTCTTAACGTTGGAATATTCCTCTCTTTGAGGTAATTTCACTTTTAACCATTCAGGTTTTCTTAACATATTTCTCCTATATCAATCAGTTTACTCTCCGATTCGTTAAAAATTTCCTTCCACTTTTCGATAAACACATCTCTGACATTAATCAATGGGATTTCCTTCCCTCTAATTTTCTTCATTGATGTTACACCTTTGTCGACCAAGCCACATGGGACAATATAATTAAATTTATTCAGATCCGTATTCACATTCAATGCCGCACCATGGAATGAAACATGCTTGTCAAATGCAACCCCGATTGCAGCTATTTTATCATTACCTATCCACACCCCTATAACCTTTTCGTCACCTTCGGATTCAATACCAAATTCTTTCAAAGTATTTATTATTGCTTGTTCCATATTCAATACAAATTTTTTTACTCCCACAAGGTGACTCTTTATGTCGTATATAGGGTAAATAACAAGTTGTCCCGGACCATGATAAGTAACATCTCCCCCTCTTTCAATAACGTACATATCGAACCCGAGTTTTTTTAATATCTCTTCTTTAACCTTGAGGGTATCTGTCTTACCCCTTCTTCCGAATGTAAAAACATCATAATGCTCAACAAAAATCAAAGTGTTATCTATTTCGCCGTTTTGAACTCTTTTTAGGATACATTTTTGTAATTCCCATGCTTTTTTGTAGCGCATTTTACCCAGGTCTATAATATTCATATCTGCTATTATATGGATAGCTCCGCATTTGTCAATAAGATTTCAAATCAAATAAGTTATTTTTCATTATTTTATTGCCTTAGATTTTTCAATATGATATAATACATATTAGATATTTGCATATTGAGGTATATATGGAGAAAGATAAAGTATTATCCGGGGTAATTCAAGAAATAGTTTCACTTAACGATAATACCCTAGTGATTGAGAAAGTTGTAAATTATGCACTTACAATTTCCGGAGCTGACTGTGCCGTCTTTTTTTCCGTTGGTAGGACAGGAAAAAATCTCAAACTTGAATACTCCCGCGGTTTTAGCGAACGGTACCTAAACCGACTCCGTAGCGTGGCCAATTATTCATATATTACAAATCTCTTCAAACAAAATTCACCGGTTATAATCAATGACTTGAATAATCAATTTCGGAGACAAAATGATAAAAAAATACTAAACATACTTAACGAAAAGAATATAAGAGGAATAATAACATGCCCCATAAAAAATGCTGAATACAACATGGGACTTTTAAATCTTTACTTTAAAAGGAAAATCAAAATTAATGAGAACAAATTTCAAACAATTGATCTTTTAACAAGATTTACAGCTATATCGCTTTATAATAATTCTTTGCTGAACGAGAGTAAGGATCTTGTTGACAGGCTGTCCATAATCAACAATATAAATAGGAAACTGGCAAAGACAATAAATTTAAACAAACTGTTGCGGACTATATACATGGAATTATCAAGGATTGTCAGTCTTAATAATTTTTATATAGCGACTTATAACCATGATAATGATACAATCACATTTCTATATGAAACTTATAACGGAAAGAAAATAAGAAAATTTACGAGAAAATTTCAGAACGGTTTAACCGAATATATAATATTCACAAAAAAGCCATTTATCTGTAATTCAAATCTTGAAAAAGAGTTGGATGAAAGAGGAATAGGTGTTTTTGGCGCAGTTTCGAAATCGTATCTTGGGATACCACTCATTGCATCAAATAGGGTAATAGGAGTATTATCAATACAGGATTATCAACATGAAAACGCATATCCTAAAAAGATCGTAAAGCTTATTACGCCTCTTATACCGACTATATCAAGTCATGTGAACAATGCATTACTTTATGAAAAGGTTAATTATCTGGCTTCACACGATGAATTGACAGGAGCATATAATTTTAGATACTTCTATAACTATATTGGTAATTTATCCAAACATTACATAAAAAATGAGAATAAATTTTCCCTGATGTTACTTGACCTCGACAATTTTAAGGATGTTAATGATAATTACGGACATCTTCAGGGAAATATTATTTTGAAGGAATACGTAGATTTGCTTACAAAAATAGCACGAACGGGAAAGAAAGTATTTAGATACGGAGGGGATGAGTTTCTAATTATAATAAGAAAAGATAAAATCTACGCTTCAAAGGTTGCAGATAAAATATTAAAGACCGTAAGGGAGTATAATTTCAATAAAAATATTCGGCTCACTTGCAGCATTGGAATTTCAGAATTTCCTACCGATGCGGATAAGATAGATGATTTAATCAAAATCACCGATCAAAATATGTATAGGGCGAAGGCAATGGGAAAGGATAATTACTTTACGGGGGAATAATGAAAATAATGGATTTATATAATATTTCCTCCTTTCTGCTAATAGCGATATTTACCTCTCTTCTCGCATTATTCAGTGGTGCTATTATCTCTTATTTTAGATATGCCGAATATAAAAATCTACTTCTGGAAATCTTTTCAATTCTACTTTTATTAGCATTGATATTATTTTCGATTTTCGTTACCCCTCTCTATTTCTCAATTGCAGTTATTTTGCTCGCAATCTTGTTTTTATCAATTGGATATCTATCAGCATATAAAAAGAGAGAGATTAAATAATCCCTCTCTTTTTTATCATCTTTTAAACATTTTTTTATTCGTTCGCCATTTTTATCGTAACGTATTTTCTTCCGTTATGTTTTTTAAAAAACTTCACATACCCATCTTTTAGGGCAAAAAGAGTGTCATCCTTCCCTTTCCCGACATACATTCCGGGATGTATTTTTGTCCCTCTCTGTCGAATAATTATACCCCCGGCTTTTATAAATTCACCGTCGAATTTTTTAACCCCTAAATATTGAGGATTACTGTCTCTTCCGTTTCTTGACGAACCTACACCTTTTTTATGTGCCATATCTCCTCCTACCCTAGTAAGTTATTCCTTTAATGAGTAATTCGACATACTGATCTCTATACCCTTTTTTTCTACGATATTTTTTCCTACCTTTAAATTTATAGATAAGAATTTTTTTACCTTTACCTCTATTTACAATTTCGGCTTCTACTTTAGCGTTTTCAATATATGGATTTCCTATGATAATTTTATCATTATCGTTAACAAGCAAGACATTATTCAGTGTTATCGCCTTACCGATCTCTCCCTCCATATTAGTGACCTTAATCTTAGTATTATTACTAACCTCATATTGATGTCCGTTTGCTTCAATTATTGCGTACATTTCTAACCTCCGTTAATTTCCTTGTTGGTTCCCTATAGGCAAATTCCCGGGTTGCGTATTCTGTTGGGAAGCTCCCTGCTGGGTATTACTTGCAGGAACAGTGTTCGTAGTTTTATTAAAATTTATTTTTTTTGCTTTTCCGCTATTAACAGACAGAGTAGCCAAAGAAAGTGATGTAATGGCAAATAGAGTAGCCAACACAGCTGTTATTTTTATCATTATCGGAGCAGAACCTCTACCTCCGAATGTTGTTTCCGACATTCCGCCAAACATACTCGTAACACTCGCATTTTCCTGTTGTGCAAGAATTATGAGAATCAACAATGTTGCAATTATAAAGTGTAATGCCGTTAAAAATCCGATCATGTTTCCTCCTAATCAATTACAGAATTTACTATTTCAAAAAATGATTGCGGATTCAGGCTTGCACCACCTACAAGAGCACCATCTATATCTTCTTTCACAAGAAGGGATTTGGCATTCGCCGGTTTAACACTGCCACCGTAAATAATGCGAACTTTATCCGCTATATCACTATTATACATTCCTTCAAAGAGCCTTCTAATATATCTATGCATCTCCTCGGCATCTTCCGGAGTTGCCGTTTTACCTGTCCCGATTGCCCATACCGGCTCATATGCCACTACAATGTTATTAATCCCTTTGGCATCAATATCTGCCAGGTCGGATTCAAGTTGCTCCTTTATAACATCATAATGCTTGCTTGTCAACCTTTCTTCTTCCGTTTCTCCCACACATAGTATAACATGAAAATTGTGTTCCAATGCAGCCTTAACTTTCAAATTGATTAATTCATTGCTCTCCCTGAAAATATGTCTTCTTTCGGAATGCCCTAATATCACCCAATTAACACCAACGGAATTTAACATTACGGGAGATATCTCTCCTGTAAATGCTCCACTATCTTTATAATGCATATTTTGAGCACCTACTATTAATCTACTCTCGCCAGAATATTCTTTTACCACATTCAAAGCTAAGAATGGGGGAAATAACGCAATATCAACTGAATTACCCTCTATTGTTTTAATTTTTTCAACAAAGGATATTACAAATTCTTTCGCCTGATCCGGCGTTTTATTCATCTTCCAATTTCCACCGATAAATTTTCTTCTCATATTAACATACCTTTAAAATTTCTATTCCCGGCATTTCTTTCCCTCCCATAAAATCGAGGGAAGCACCGCCGCCTGTAGAAACATGGGTAAACTTATCATACATACCGAAATGGTTAATAGCAGATATGGTATCTCCTCCGCCAAGTATTGATACGGCTCCTTTTGCAGTCTCTTTAGCTATATCTTCGGCAATTTCAAGTGTTCCATGACTAAATTCTTCTTTTTCAAATACCCCCATAGGGCCATTCCAAAGAATTGTCTTTGCCCCGATTAAAGCGGATTTGAACTTCTCTTCGGTTTTCGGGCCGATATCCAATCCAAGCATGTCTTCGGGGATTTTATTGATCGCTACCTTTTTTATCTGTTTCGGTTCTTCCATATCATCAGCTATAATAGCATCCACAGGGAGTAATAACATTCCCTCCGATTTACCCGCATATTTCATGATATCCATTGCCATGGGGAGTTTATCCTCTTCAAAAACAGATCTCCCAATCTCATACCCTTCAGCTTTTAAAAATGTAAATGCCATTCCGCCTCCAATCAAGAGAATATCAACTTTTTCGATAAGATTCATCAGGACACCGATTTTTGATGATATTTTCGCTCCACCTATAACAGCGGCAAACGGTCTTTTGGGATCGTCAATATATTTTTTAAGGTATTCAATCTCTTTCTCCATTAGAAACCCGGCTAATTTTAAATCAAAAAACTTCCCAATGGCATGGACGGATGCATGCTTTCTATGTGAAACACTAAACGCTTCATTTACATAAATATCACCGTATTGGGAGAGAATCTTAGCAAAACTCTCATCATCATTTTCTTCTCCGGGATAGAACCTTAAATTTTCAAGAAGTGTAATAGCTCCATTATTTTTGCTTTTAACCTCTTTGATTGAACTCTCATCGGTGATATCTTCGATAAAACCCACCTTTTTCCCAAGCAATTTCTCCAAATGTTTTTTTACCGGTAACAGGGAAAGTTTTTTTACCTTTTTCCCTTTGGGTTTTCCGAGATGCGACATTAAAACAATAGAAGCCCCTCTCTCAAGAATATATCGTAGTGTATCCAGAGATTTTACTATTCTCGTGTCATCGGTAATCTTCTCGTTTTGCATGGGAACGTTGTAATCACATCTAATTAAAACTATTTTATCTTTATAATTACCGTATTTATCAATAGATAATATTTCCATTACATTTTTTCCCCTATAAATTCGATTAAATCACAGACTCTGCTTGAATATCCCCATTCATTATCATACCAGCCAAGTATCTTTACAAGAGATCCCCCTCTCACATAGGTGTTTTCAGCATCAAAGATCATCGAATGGCTGTTACCGATTATATCACTGGAAACGAGTGGCTCCTCGCTATATTCTATGTATTTCGCCAATTTTCCCTTTTGCGAGGCTTCTTTAAATGCATTATTCACCTCTTCAACCGTTACTTCTTTCTTCAAAACACAAACAACATCTGTAAGGGATGCATCCGGCGTCGGAACACGAACCGATATTCCATGCATTTTACCCTCAAGTTCCGGAATTACAAGTCCTATAGCTTTCGCTGCACCCGTTGTCGTCGGTATAATGTTTTGAGCCGCTGCTCTGGCTCTTCTTAAATCCCTATGAGGAAGATCAAGTATTCTCTGATCGTTAGTATATGAATGTACGGTTGTCATAAAGCCGTTAATAATACCAAAATTATCATTTAACACCTTAACCATTGGGGCAAAACAGTTCGTTGTACATGAGGCATTTGATACCACGTCATGTTTTGATGGCTCGTAAATCTCTTCATTAACACCGAGAACAATGGTTGCATCTGCCGGTTGCCCTTTTGCCGGAGCCGAAATTATAACTTTTTTAGCTCCTGCATTCAAATGCATTGCCGCCTTGTCCCTGCTCCTGAATATACCTGTCGATTCAACGACAATGTCAATTCCCAACTCTTTCCATGGCAATTTCTGGGGATCTTTCTCGGCAAAAACCCGAATCTTTTTACCATCAATATAAATATTGCTTTCATCATATGTTATTTCGTAATTCAGTTTCCCATGAACCGAATCGTATTTAAAGAGATGTGCAAGGGTTTTTGCATCTGTCAGATCGTTAACAGCCACAATATTATAATTATAATTACCACTTAAAGTAGCTCTAAAAACAAGACGTCCTATACGCCCAAAACCGTTTATTGCAACAGTATAAGCCATATCTCCTCCAATAAAAATTTAGATAAATTATACAATAATTCATCAAAATGTCAAGTTTAATTCTGCAGGTCGGGGTAGATAGGTATGAACATATTAACCGG
>QNBC01000033.1 GCA_003641665.1 candidate division TA06 bacterium | reverse complement strand
TACGGCTTTGACAATTCTGCTTATTCTCGGAAGTACCGATTTTATGACCTTCTTTAATTTTCTTAGACCTGTTATGTTGGGGAATATCGGGACTATAATTTTCGTATTTATGATGGCGTATATTTTTATCCAAAAGAATATTTTACCGATTGATTATCTGCTTATTAAGGCATTCATCTATTTGTTGCTGGTATTATTGTCCGGGCTTGCAGGATATTTTGTAATTTACGGATGGAGAGGTTTTTCATATGTGCTTTATGTAAAAATGCTCATTGCAGTACTTGTCATTATTATTCTGTATAAAATTATGGAAGAAGGAATATACAGACTCTCCAACAAACTGTTGTCGCTTGATGATTATAAATATCAAAAATTGATAAATAGTATTGAAGAGGAGGGGGAAAAAGGGGCGAATTTGGCTAGTTTATTAAAAAAGATAGTAGACGAAATCATTGAAATTATGCATTTGAATGCCGCAGGTGTACTTGCGGTTCAAGGAAAAAGAAACGAGATCTTATATTCCAAGGGGGAGGGTGAAGATAAATACTTGAAAGAAGTAAGAATTGGTATGGAAGAAAACGGTATTGATATAAGAAATTATAATAAGAAGCAAATTGTCATATACAAAATCGGGAAAAAGGGGATAGTTTTTTATTTTATTAGAAACCGCGGAACATTTGGTCAACACGAATTATTATTTATTGAAACATTGCTTAAACAAATGAGGAATGCAATAGATAGGAATGATATGTTAAGGCGTATGGATGAAATGCAAAAGATAGCATTTGCCGGGGAAGTAGCTTCGGGGATAGCACATGATATTAGAAATCCGTTGAGTTCTATAAAGGGAGCGGTTCAATATATAGAAGATGCAATTCCCGAGGAAGACAAGGAGTATCTGGACATTATATATGAAGATATTAATAGAATAGAACACATAATTGAAAGATTTCAAATATTCGCCGTCTCGAGAGAAGTCATGAAAAGCGAAACCCCCGTTGAAGAATTTATTGGTAATGTTAAAGGGCGTTTTAAGAATAAGGAATTGAGTATAGAGAATAATATTCCTGATAAATCCTTTTCTGTGGACCCCATACTGTTGGAAGAGATAGTTTATAATATTATCCAAAATGCATTTGATTCGTATGGTGAGCGTGAAGGAAAAGTATATATGAAGCTTGAAAGGGAGGGTGATGATTTGATGATAAATATAATCGACCATGGAAAGGGAATTAATAAAAAGGATGCGGGAAAAATATTCAATCCGTTTTATACTACCCGCATTAACGGAATAGGGCTTGGTCTTTCAATAACGAAAAAAATGATAAATGCTTGTGGTGGCACAATAAATTATGAGAGTAATGAAAATGGAGGAACAACATTTATAATAAGAATGGAGAGAGTATGGTAACGATTTTAATTGTGGATGATGAAGCGCATATACGAAAAGTAATAGGAGGGATTCTAAAAAAGAGGGGGTATGATATAATCGAGGCGGAAAATGGTGTGGAAGGATTGAATCTGTTTGAACAGGCGGATATAGTAATAACGGACATTCATATGCCCAAGATAGACGGATTGGAATTTATCGAGGAGATTAGAACGAGAACGGACCGTGATGTACCAATTATTATTCTCACGGCATATAGCACGACTGAAATTGCCATAAAGGCGCTTAAATTAGGGGCATTCGATTATATCAAAAAACCGTTTGAGAAAGAAGAGTTGATAAGTAGTGTGGAGAAGGCGTCTAAAACAGTTGAAAAGGGAAAAGAAGATGTTGTTGCAAGAAAAGGGGATTTTATTGTTCCTATAATGAAGGGAGAGAAGGGAGAAAAAATACTAAAACAGGTAGAAAAAATAGCGGATTTAAATGTCAATGTTATTTTAACAGGAGAGACGGGTACGGGAAAAAGTCTGCTTGCCTCGTATATTCATGCTATAGGCAATCGTTCCAAAAATCCCTTTATAAAGGTAAATTGTGGGGCTATTCCAAAGGAACTTATTGAAAGCGAATTATTCGGACATAAAAAAGGAGCTTTTACGGGGGCTTATGATACAAAGCCGGGAAAATTTCAATTGGCTGACGGTGGGACCATTTTTCTTGATGAAATTGCGGAAATTCCATTAAATTTACAGGCAAAATTGTTATATGCGATTCAGGAGAAGGAGATACAGATGGTAGGAGGGGGTAAAGGCGAGAAGGTGGATGTCCGCATTATCTCTGCAACCAACAGGGACATCGAATCTCTCGTAGAGAGGGGAGAGTTTAGAGAGGATTTGTATTACAGAATTAGTACAATTCATCTTCATTTACCTCCACTGAGAGAGCGAATTGATGAATTCAGGGAAATTGTCGATTTTCTTATGGAAGATATAAAGAATAAGTATGATATCGAAAATAAAGTAATCGATGATCATATTATGGAAAAATTGATGAAGTATCATTGGCCCGGGAATATAAGGGAGCTTCAAAATGTATTGGAACGGTTTGTTCTTTTAGGTGAATTAAAAATGAAAAAATCCGTGACGACTTCGGAGTTTAACTTAAATGCTGTTCAAGCGGAAACGATAAAGCGGGCTCTTGCCGTATCCGGCAATAATGTCAGTAAAGCTGCCGAACTATTGGGCATTGCAAGAAGGACCCTGTATAATAAAATCAAAGAACTTGACATTGAAATAAATTAGGAAATGAAGTATTATATTAAACAGAGTATTGCTCAAATAGTACCTTTGTAATGTTTTCTTGACATTAGAAATACTATGTTATATATTAGATATAAGGAGTTTTATGAGAGGTATAAAAAAGACGACTAAACCCGTAATTGATGATAATAATTATTTATCTTCTATACGAGAAAAGATAAGAGTTATTTATAATGATGTTTCGAATCTTCCGAGACAGCTGGATCTGATTGGTAAATCCACCGATGAATTAAATGTATATGCAGAAAAAATCGAGGATGTGGGATTATCTCATTCCTATATATTTGAGAAAATCGAGACGGAACTGAAGAACATATTTGCATCAGTACAGGTTTTAAGTGAATCTTCCGATATGTCTGTCTCATTCGTTGAAAGATTCAGTGAGGCAACGGAGAATATTACTAAGTATTACGGTAACGCCATAGATAATTTGTCTGTTATTCCCGAGAGGATAAATAGAACGGGAAGTGATATTGTAAAATTGCAGGAGAGTTTTGCGAAAATAAAAACAATAACGGACGAAATCTTGAGGATTTCCAAGAAAACGGAAGAAACATCAAGAAATGCCGGTATAAAAGCATTTCACGCAGGCGATCAAGGAAAGGGATTCGAAGTCGTTGCTCAGGAAATGGAAAAGTTGGCTAAGGTGTCATTTGAAGCTTCCGAAAATATTCCGAAAATCATCGATAAAATTGATGAGGAAAACATATCATTAAATAAGGATATAAATCAATCAAAAGAGCATATTGATTACATAATAAAATCGATAGATTCCAGCCGTATATTCATGAAGAACATAAAAAACGAAACAAATGACATTGTTAACAATTTTAACTCTGTTAAGATATTGATAGAGAAAGAAAACGAAAGAAAAAACAGTATATTGAATATCAATAATAAAATGGAAGCAATTGCCAAATTCATCGTGGTATTTACCAGTAGGATTAAAAATTTTAGTGAATCTGCTACAAATATTATGGAGGATCTTTTTACATATAAAAATGCTTTTTTTGATTTGTTAAATTCTTCTCTTACCAAGGACAAAGAGGCGGAGAGAAAGATATTGGATTCCTTTAAAGGTTTTAAAATGTTTAAAACGCTGTTTGAAAATTATGCGGATTTTCAGGAACAGTTGGATAATTTGAGTAAGGAATTCAAATCGCAGGCAGAGGAATTATTGGAGTTAACAAAGAGTGCAGACGGGGAAATAGAGGGCTTGAATAGTGACATGAAAATGCTTGAGGATATATCGAAAAAGTTAAAGGAATCACATACCGTAATAGGGAAAAATATAGACGATATAGGAGTAGAATCACAGAATATAATTGATCATATTGATAGTCTTACTAAATTGTTTGAAAATTCGAACAATTCATTAAATAGAATTAATTTATTATTAAAGGAACTCGAATCTAGCACAGAGAAGATAAAGATAGTTTTTAAAAGAACAAAAATATTATCGCTTTATGCGGGTATCGAGGCAGCCAAGTCAGGTAAATTTAAATCCGAGTTGGAGATAATAGTAAACGATTTAAAGATGTTATCATCAAATTCAGAGGAATTAGTTAAAGATATCGATCGCATTAAAAACGGTATGAGAAACACGTTTGTTGTAACAAACGCCAATTCCGTCAAAACATCGAAAATAATGGATCAAACAAAAAAGCTGGTTGATTTTGCAATAACAAACGGTAGAAATGTAAGCAATATATTATCACAATTAAATTTGTTGATTCAAGAGGTTTCGAGGGCTGTACAGAACCAGAAAAACATAATAGATTCGATGAGATCGATAATAGGAGATGAGTTTATTAAACAAACGGGGAAAATAAACGGATATCTTGATGAAATGGAATCTTTGATTGATAAGAACAAAGAATATATCGGAGAAATAAGGAAATTGAGTGACATAGAACCGCCGAAAATAAGAAGAAAGGCTACAACTGAAAGGCACATATTCAGATACTACATTGGCGGAATGCCTAGAACGCTTCTCCCGTTTATGAGTGGAGATGCAACCAGTTCGTCATATCTGTATCCTGCCGTAATAGGACTTACACAGTATTCAAAAGGGGTGAATATTTTACCTTCTGTGGCGAAAGGCTGGGACATAAGCATTGATGGTAAAACGATTACATTCGATTTAAGACAGGATATACATTTTCATAGCGGGAAAACACTTACAGCCGAAGATGTGGAATTTACGCTTTATAAAATCGCATCCTCTCCAAATTATTTCCAAATTATACATATAAAGGGGGTAGAAGATTATTACAATAAAAATTCCTCTGAGATCCCGGGAATAAGCGTGATTAACAAATATACGATCAAGATTGAATTAATCAGGCCATATATGCCTATATTCCAGAACCTGGCAGTTGCTCCTCTCGGAATTATTCCTTCGAATGAAGACATTTATATAAAGACGGATAATAATACGAAAAGAATTGTGAGTTGCGGTCCTTACAAAACCGTTGAATTTAATGATAATTTTATTAAATACGAATCATTTAAGGATTATTTTGTCGGGCAACCATTTATTGATGAGGTAATTGCTTATATAAAATTAGAGAAGGAACAAAAGACATACGATATGTTTATCAACGGTGAATTGGATTATATTGATCTATATGGCGAAAACCTTAGAAAGATATTACAGGATAAAAAATATGCACCTTTTGTGGTTAAAAGCTACGATCTGGGCACTCAATATCTGGGTTTCAACATGAAAACGGAGGGGCCATTTAAGAATAAACTATTGAGAATGGCAGCCTGTTATATTATTGACAGGAAGAAATATCTGAAAGAGGTTATGAAATCAAGCAGTATTCCTGCAAAGGGGATTTTCCCACCAAGTATGGCTGTATATAATCAGAAATTGAAAGGTTATTATTATGACGAGGAGAAGGCGATATCTCTTGCAAGACAAGCCGGATTCGGTCCCGGGACTAAGGAAAAAGCTATTATTACCATGTCAGGTACGGAAAAAGGTGCGCAGGACAGGTATAAATTCTTTAGAGAAGCGTTTTTGAAGATAGGTATTGAATTAGAACTTAAAGTTTACCCTTGGACCGAATTTTTGGAGAGAGTACATAGTGGACAAAGTGAGGTTTTTACATTGGGATGGAGTGCCGACACTGCCGATCCGGATAATTTCCTTTTCCCGCTTTTCTATTCCAAAAACAAAGGCGATTCCGGAAATACCTGTTTTTACGAGAATGAGAAGGTGGACAAATTGATTTTTGCAGGTATGGCTGAGAGAGATCCCGTTAAGAGAATACAGATTTACAGAAATGCGGAAAAAATAATACTTGAGGATGCTCCGTTAGTACCGTTATCTCACGGTTTGAATTACGGCATTTTTCAACCATATGTAAAAAATTCCTTTTTACATCCTTTATCCATATTTAGACCGCATTATTTTTGGTATGATAAATAGAGGTATATATGAAAAAGAAAAGCGATAAAAAAGAATTAAAACAATTTTTGATTTTTACCGTTGCTGGGAAAAAGTTTGCGATTGAGCTTGATTATATTACGGAAATTGGTGAATATATGGAAATAATGATTGTTCCTCGAGCAAAAAAATATATTCTTGGTGTCATAAACTTAAGAGGAATAATTGTTCCTGTTATCAGTTTAAGAAAGAGATTCAAATTGAGCGAGGATAAAATCACAAAGGATACGGGATTGATTTATATAAAAAAGGATGATGTTATATACGGAATAATGGTGGATAAGATAGAAGGAATAGAAAAGATTTCAAATGATAAAATAGGAGAGGTGCCGAAAATATTTAAAGAAAATATCGATATAGCATATTTCAAAGGGATGTTTGAGTTGAACAAACAGAAAATAATAGTACTCAAGACCGATTCAATTTTTGAGTGATTTAAGGAGGATATATGGATACAAGGGTATTAATTGTAGATGATGCTTTATTCATGAGAAGAATGTTGAGAGACATCTTGGAGAAAAACGGATACATTGTTTGTGGTGAAGCAAGCAATGGTAGGGAAGCTGTAGAGAAGTATCAAGAGCTAAATCCGGATTTGGTTACAATGGATATCATAATGCCTGATATGAGCGGAATAGATGCCGTTAAGGAGATTATGTCAATAGACTCAAATGCAAGGATTTTGATGGTTAGTGCAATGGGGCAACAGAGTCTCGTAGTTGAAGCTATACAAGCCGGCGCAAAAGATTATGTTGTAAAACCATTTCAAGCTGCAAGAGTCATCGAGGCAGTTGAGAGGATATTGAGGAAGTAAAATATATGGATATGGAGCGATACGAAGAGCTCTTTCGGGAAGAAGCCTCCGGAATATTAGAATCCATTTCTCTTGATATTATTGCCCTTGAAAAGGGTGATCAAGAAAAACTGGAAGAGCTTTTCAGAAATATTCATACCCTTAAGGGAATGGCAGCCTCAATGGGGTATGAAGATATGGAAACGCTTTCGCATAAGATGGAAGACTTACTTTCGAATGTTAGAGATGGTAAATACAAAATAAATTCGGAGTTCATCGATCTTATGTTGAAATGCAGTGATATGCTCCAAACACTTTTTGAAAATACATTTGGGAAAAAGAAGAAGATCAACATATCGGAAATCATAGCGAAGATCGATAAATTTGGTAAAACAAAAAATTTCGGCGACAAACCGAAAGATACGGGTAATTTAATTTACACGGTAAAAATAATTATAGGTGGAGCACCTGAATTCAAAGGGGTAAGGGCAGCGGTTGTTTACAAGGAACTGTCTGAACACGGGAGGGTTATTTCATCAACTCCTATTTACGAAAAATTGATAAACGGAGAATTCGACAATACATTTATAGTGGATATCGAAACCGAATTACCTTCCGCAAAATTGAAAAAATTCATCGAAGATATGCTCGATGTGGAAAAAGTTGAAATCAGGAAGAGCAAGGTTAAGAATAAGCTCCCTTCCAAAGAAACAGAGATAAAATCCAGTGAAGTTTCCCTTAAAGAGAATGTCGGGAAACAGACGAAAGGTCCTGTTTATGTCCGAGTTAAAATGGACAAACTCGATGAGCTTCAAAATCTTATTGCCGAACTAATAATTACAAAAAGCGCATTTAACGAATATATGAACACAAAAAATCAATCGATGCTCGAAGATGCAATCCAAAAAATTTCGAGGCTTATATCTTCTCTTCAGGATGAGGTGGGAAACATGAGAATGGTGCCTCTCGAAGAGATTTTTAATAAATTTCCGCGTTTTGTTAGGGATGGTGCTAAGGAGTTGGGAAAAGAAATTAATTTTGTTGTTAAGGGAGAGCAGATTGAAATTGATCGTTCTTTAATAAGCGGAATCTACGATCCGATTTTGCATATTTTAAAAAACTCCATGGATCATGGAATCGAATCTCCACAGGAGAGAAAAAAAGCCGGGAAAAATGTAACGGGATTAATCGAATTGAAAGCGCGGAGAGAAAAGAATAATGTTGATATAGAAATATTTGATGACGGACGGGGAATAGATACGGATAAAATAAAAGAGAAAATTTTTGAGAAAGGTCTTCTCAGCGAGGAAGAAGCGGATAATTTAACGGAACAGGAGTTATTTAGTTACATTAAATTGGAAGGTTTTAGTACCTCCAGTAGTGTTACCAAATTTTCAGGAAGAGGTGTCGGTATAGATGCTGTGGATAAAATGGTAAGACGTTTGGGCGGCCATCTCTTTATAGATTCAAAGAGGGGACATTGGACTAAAATTACCATAAGACTACCTCTCACTCTCTCCATAATTAAAGCTATGATTGTGTCATGTAATAATGCGCTTTATGCAATTCCTCTCGAGAATATACAGGAAACCGTTGATGTATATTCGGATAAAATCAGCAGCATTCATAAACAGGAGGTTACCGTCCTCCGTGATGATGTATATCCGGTGATAAGGCTGAGAAATGTTATTAATGCCGATGAGATCAATAATGGAGAGATCTTGCAAGGCATTGTTGTAGGGGATGGGGCTTCCAAGGCAATTTTAGTAGTTGACAATTATGAAACTCAAACGGAGATTGTAGTTAAAAATCTACCTTCTATTTTTGATAATGTTGATTTATACAGTGGTATTTCAATATTGGGAACAGGAAAAATGGCTTTGATATTGGATATAAATAATCTTATATAACAGCAAGGAGTGCGTATGGATTTTATAAATTTGGAAAGTATTCAGCTGGATGGAATTAGAGAGATCGCAAATATTGGAAGCGGTCACTCAGCCAGCGCTTTATCTCAAATTGTCGGGCATAAGGTAATGATAAATGTTCCTGAGGTTAAAATAATACCCGTGGAAAAGATATCTACTCTCTGGGAAAACCCCAATGAAATTATAACGGGAATATTACTCGATTTTCTTGGTGATATTACGGGGAAAACGCTTCTATTATTTACTAAAAACGATGCAAAATACATGGTTGACATCCTACTTGGAAGAGAAACTTCCGATGCTATGTTATTCGGGGAAATGGAACAATCATCATTGAAGGAAATAGCGAATATCGTTGTTTCAGCCTACTTAAGTGCACTGGGAACATTTCTGGAGCTAATGGTCATACCTTCTGTTCCGGCACTTGTAATAGATGACGCTGCCAGTGTTCTTACATCGGCGTACCTTTCCGGCGATACCGATAATATTGATACGGTATTTTGTATTAAGACACAATTTGAGTTTGTTCAGGGAGAGAAAATCCTTGAAGGGTATATGCTTTTCCTTCCTGATACAGATTCGTTAAAAACAATTCTCAAAGCATTGCACTTGGATTAACATGGCAAATATTAGCGAGACCGAGCGAAAAATCCTTCAGAGCTTTGCATCCAAAATAAATCCGAACGATGCAGGAGCGCACAATAATCTTGCTGTTGTATATTATAACAAGGGAATGTATGACGAAGCCATTCAGATGCTTCAAAAAGCATTGGAAATAGACCCGAAATTCACACTTGCCCGTAATAATCTGGAAACAATATTAAAAAAAACCGGATATTACGAAAAAATATTAAATACATATGAAGAGAAATTAAAAAGCGATCCTCAAAATCTTGATTTAAGGATGCAGCTTGCCGATGTTTATAAAAATATTGGAAAATATATTCAAGCTATTGAGCAGTACCAGAAAATAAAAAAAATGAATCCGACGAGTACCGATGCATATATCTGGTCGGGCTACTGCTATAAAAATCTCGGAATGTATAGCGAAGCGTTGAGAAACTTTGAAAAAGCCGTTTATTTGGGAGCAGTTGACGATAAACTATTTACTATGGCAGGAGAAACATACTACAATATCGGTTTGTTGGATAGAGCCATTGCGAGTTTTAAAAAGGCAATAGACTTGAATCCGAATAACGGTGAAGCACACTACCTTTTAAGTTTTGTATACGGTGAAAAGGGAGATATAGAATCAGCGAAAGCGGAAGCATCGATAGCATCCGAACTGAATCCGAGTTATACAAAAGGGGAGGCGAATTTGCAAATAGAACAAGCGGGGAAGAAAACCTACAAAGAGATGCTCGAGGAGGGAGAACAGATATTACAAACAACACCGGACTCTTTTTTAAGTCACTTCAATGTGGGAATCGGTTTCCGAAACAAAGGTCTCTTTAAGGAAGCTTTGCGAGAATTTAATAAAGCTCTTAAAGATGCGCCGGACACTCCAATGGTTTATACTCAATTAGGAGAAATACACCTTCTACTCGGAAAATTCAAAGAAGCGATAAATTATTACAATAAGGCGCTGGATTTGGATCCCAATTCTCCCAAAGCATATAACGATATGGGGGTTGCATACCACAGATTGGGGGATATAGAAAAAGCGATAGAATATTACAATAAAGCGGTGGAAATTGATCCGGAATATGTTTTAAGCTATTCAAACATAGGTGTTGCACTGGCACATGAGGGGAAATTTACCGATGCTGCGGTTTATTTTGAAAAGGCAATAGATATCGGTCCCTCTTATCCGGACTCATATCTCAATTATGCTATCCTGTTAATTGAAAAGGAGAATTATGAACAAGCAGAGGAGATGATAAAAAAAGCTCTTGAATTGAAAGATAAATATCCGTATGCTTATAACATTCAGGGAGTTGTATACCTTAAAAGAAAAGATATAAAAGATGCCATTAAATCATTTTCAAAAGTGCTTTCACTGGATCCTAATATCACGGATGCAAAATATAATCTTGGATTTGCCTATTCCCAAATAGGAGAATTTAGCAGATCATTGAAAATAATGCAGGAGGCAATGAAAGAATCACCATATTATTCGAGCTATCAGTACAAGCTCGGTATCGATTTTTATGCGGACAAGCTCGATATCCTTATTCCCAACACACTTGAAGGAGAGGAAAGGGAGGTGGACCTTGGAGCTGGAGAGGAAAAAGAACTCATTGACAATCTTTTTGAATCTCCTGTAAATGTGGAAGAAAAGGCGGATAAACCTAATTTCCCGGAAGAATTGTCAAAAATAGATGCTAAAATGAAAGAAAATAGTATAGATGAAGCGCAGGATATGGCAATTGATTTATTCCATCGCTATCCGGATGAGGAAGAGGTGATAAAAAAGGCAGCGGAAATATATCGATTGAAAGGATTGTACGGCGAAGCGCTGGAATTCTATGATAAGATATTAAAGAAAACGCCTGACGATAAAGAAGCCATACTTGGCAGTGTAAATATCTTTATGGAAAAAGGAGACATGGTAAATGCCGGTGAGAGAATTAACAGATTTTTGGAAAAACACCCTGATGATGCGGATGCCAATCTGGTGTTGGGAAAGATTTTTGTGGCGAATAATAGATTCAATAAAGCGATAGAATCTTTTAATCGTGTTTTGTATTCGAACAAGAATAATTATGAAGCTCATTATAATATGGGATTGGCATATTTAGCGATGAATGATATTGAAAATGCAACGATATCCATGGAAAAGGCTTTGAAAATTAAACCGAATGATTCTATAGTCAATTTTCATATGGGGCTTATAAAATATTTAACAAATGATTTCGAGAATGCCGAAAACTATCTGAAAAGAGCCGTAGAGATTGAACCAACAAATATTAAAGCATTAAATACACTTGGAGAAATGTATGTAAAACAAAATAATACTGCAAAAGCAAAGGATATTTACGAGAAATTGATCGAACTGAAACCCGGTGAATTGAATTATTGGTACAATTACGGCAAGATTTTGTATAATAGGGGAGATAAAGCAAAAGCCATAGATGCATTTAACTCGATAATTAGTATTGATAAGAATTACGCAAAGGCATATGCCGCCCTCGGTTATCTCTTTGCAGAGGATAATATGATAGAGAAATCCATAGAGATGTGGTCCAAAGCAAAAGATGTTACAAATGATGAAGAATTAGCTCGACGACTTGAGCGCAATCTGAAAACAGCTCGAGAATGGATTTCAATAATTACGGAGGGATTTTAATGGCAATTACAGGTAACATCAAAGAATTAAACATTGTTGATATATTACAGATGCTATCTCTATCGCAGAAGAGCGGTAGATTTAAAATCATAAATACGATTGATAATGATACTGCCTATCTTTATATTAGTTCCGGCAGAATTGTATTGGGATATCTCTTATCACGAGACATAAAGGTGAAATTACTCGAGAAATTAGGAGGTGATTCGAGTACCGGGCAATATACTGATAAGTATAAGGAGCTGTCTATTGGAGATTTTTTACGATTGATTGTAAAGGACGGTTCTTGTTCGCCTTCTTATATTAAAGATATTTTGACAAAAGAGATTCAATTGGTTATCTATCGTATCTTTAAGTGGAACGAAGGAACCTTTTCCTTCGATGAATCGGATGTGGAAAAAGAATTTCCTGTTGAGTATTTGCCGTCCGTAAGAATAGAAAATGTGATTATGGAAGGTTCAAGACAGATAGACGAGTGGGGTGTTATAAATTCTAAAATAAAATCGCTATCAGATATAGTGATTCTTGATATGGCATCGGAAGATATTAATGAAATTGACCTCACACCAAGGGAATGGATGATAATTTCCTATATAAATGGCGCCAGAAGTGTTCAGGACATAATAGACATTGTAGGTGATGAATTCGAAACTGCCAAAACGATATACGGTCTTCTTACGGCGGGTATATGTAAATTGGTTTCCGAATCAAATAAAGCCCCTCTACATAAGGAATCCATAATTAAACTTATAGACGACGGTAAATTTAGTGAAGCTCTTAAAGCCATAAAGAACAAGCGAAATCAATCGGGGAATAAGAACGATTTATTGTTAATAGAAGCTGAGATATTCTGGAAAACCGAACAATACGATCTTGCAATAAGAAATTATGAAACGTATCTGAATGAGGTGGCAAATTTACCTTCAATTGTATACGATTTAGCTCTTTGTTATATATTTGCCGGGAATATCGAAAAAGCGCGCTCTTTGATTAGAAGTATAGCTACCGAAGATATCGGATTTGAAATAATTGACAGAGTGGAACAACTTAAGGATTCAATTGATAAAATATGGAACATGAAAAACGATAGAATACCCGTTTATAAAAGGATAGGATATGATGGATCAGAATGAATTACTTGCCAATGATCCGGGCAGCTTATTTATAGCACAACTTGCACAGATGTATATCGATAACGGCTTGATAGACGAAGCTATCGGAATGTGTGAACAGACTTTAAAGGCGTATCCGGAATATGATGAGTGTAGAATTATACTATTGAAGGCGTATATGATAAAAGATAATTTCGAAAAATTTATTATACACTATGATTATTTGCAAAAAAACGCTCCATCTATCCCTCTTGATGAATTTAAGAACTATCGCAATAAACATATTGGAGGGAAGGATGCGACTCCACTTCACGAGGAAAAGAAGAAAAGGGAAGTTGTCAAAGAAGAGAAGCATGAAGATGTCCGGGAACTTGATAAGAATATCAGCATAATCGATAATATGGAAAATCTTATCAAAGAGGAAATCGAGAACCTTTCCAATGTAATCGGGGTTATTGTTTCGGACGATACGGGTATCCCCATAGCATCGCATTTTCAAACGGAAATGGATGTGGATGAAACAACAGCACTCATAGGGCTTACGATAAACGATATGAGAGAAGCTTTAAATATAATCGAGTTGAATTCATTTAATAAGATATATATAGAAATCGGCAAAGGTATTGTGTATATTTTCCCATTAACGGAAAGTACATTCTTAACCGTTATCGGGACAAAGGCTTCCAATATAGGTATGATTCAATTGGTAGCAAAACGATTGAAAGAGGTAATGGGGGACTATTTATGATAAAAGAGTATCTTGAGAGCTTAAATGAGATGGAATATGTCAAAGGCGTAATATTAAGTGATAGAGATGGGATTATCATAGAATCGTTGATGTCCACCGAATTGAATAAGGAATTGTTGGCCGCTATGGCTGCTAAAGTTGCATCGAATATCGAGAACAACATATCTCAATTGGAGGAGAAACTTAATTCTCAATGCATAATATTCACCGATGAGGTAAACATATTTTTTTCCATTATGAGTGATATAATTCTTATTTTATTAACGGACACCAAGGCGAACATTGGAGGAATTAAGTTAAATATGAGAAAATATGTTGACCTTATACATGACGAATTGAGTGGATAATTCCTGCATGATACAATGGAATTAAGTCGGTGACATTCTTTTCAAGTGCCATATCAATATCTTTTTCAAAACCTTTCCAGATTAATTCTTTCCCATGTTCGGTTTTTCTTACAGCATTTTTTAAACTATGTTTTACCGCTCTGTAAGATATGAGAGATAGATAAGCACTGTCATTCATTGTAATGTCGAGTTTCTCCTCGAGTAGAGAATCCATTAGAAATCCGCCG
>QNBC01000032.1 GCA_003641665.1 candidate division TA06 bacterium | reverse complement strand
TCAGAATGACAAAGTCAAGTGAAGAATGTCCCCCTTATGTAACCCTGTGTCCTGTGCTGAATTTATTTCAGTATCGTTTCAGGGTCTCGTATACCAAAGAAAGTTTAGAATATATAGCAGTTTTCTGAAAATCATTTTATGGCTCCAATATGATAATCGTTTTACAAAAGGTGGTAAGTATGCCTATGCCACTTGCCAAAATTTACTTTTCAATCATACAAGAAAAGGTATTGACAAAACACAGTTTTTAAATATAATCTTATTGAAATTAATTTTCAATAAGGGGTAAATGATTAACAAAGCATTGTTCGCCCGCCATGGGCTTAGGATGACAGAGCAAAGAGAATTAATATACAGTACATTCGTTCGAATGAATGGGCATCAATCCGTGGATTCTGTTTACAACGAATGTATAAAGAGAGGTTTACGTATAGGTAAAACAACCATATACAGAACATTAAATCTATTTGTGAAACTGAAGCTTGTGGATATGCTTGCAATAAGAGGTTTTCCTGTTCTATATGAGACTAAAAAGGAGCATCATCACCACTTTGTCTGTACAAAATGCCATAATATCTACGATATAAAAGGGTGTGCGATACGAGGCTATATGCCCGGAAGCAAATTTCATGCAAAATATCATGACATAGTATTTTACGGGATATGTGACAGATGCTACAATTCGGATGAAAAGAGATGAAAAAACCATACTTATTATTACTGTCACTTTTCGCATTTTTACCGAATTTAAACGCTAAAATGCTAATCGTTACAACAACTGTCCCTCTTGCAAATATAACAAAATCAATTGCAAAAGATTCCGCTGAAATCATTCCTCTTATCCCCCCCGGGACAAGCCCCCATACATTTTACCCGACACCAGAAACAGTAAAAAGAACAAATATGGCGGATCTTTTTATAATGAATGGGGCAGGTCTTGATTTTTGGGCTAAAAAATTAGTGAATAAAAATAAACATTCACTTACCATGTCGTCATTTGTCCCTTTAATAAAAGGGGAAGACGGTAAAGGTTACAATCCACATATCTGGTTATCCGTTAGTAATGTAAAAATTTTCGCTGCAATTATAGATTCGGCACTTTGTTCGATTGATCCTGCAGATTCCCTTTATTACAATCACAACAAACTATTATTTATTAAAAGGCTTGATTCTCTCGATATCGCAATAAAGAAAAGGCTTGCTACGCATAAAAATAAGTATATCGTGCTTTTCCATCCTTCGCTGATTTATTTTGACAGAGAATACGGTATAAAAGAAGTGGCAATTATAGAAAAGAGCCCTGGAAAAGAACCAACTCCTCGAGAGATTATGAACATTATCGATAAGGTGCGTAAATATAAAATCAAAGTTCTCTTTGCCGAACCTCAACTAAACTCCAAAGCCGTAAAGGTTATTGCCTCGGAGACAGGAGCAAAACTCGATTATATTGATCCGATAGGAAATTTCAATGAGGATTACATAAATTTTTTAAATAACAATTTTCTTAAAATAGAGAAATCGTTCAATGAATAGAATAATAGAAACCGAGAATCTCTACTTTAGATACAAAAATCTCGAAATACTGGTTGATGTAAATTTCTATGTTTCCAGTGGAGAATTCATAGGTATCATTGGTCCCAACGGTGCGGGAAAAACCACACTTCTCAAGATCCTTGTCGGTTTACTGGCTCCCTCCTCCGGTAAGATAAGAGTATTCGGGAGAGACCCTCAACTTCTCGGGAAAAATAGGCACCTCGTTGGTTATGTCCCGCAAGCAAATGAAGCGGATAAAAATTTTCCTATCACCGTAAGAGAAGTTGTTGCTCTCGGAAGGTATCATGAAAAGGGGTTTTTTACAAACTTAAATGCCGAAGATTTTAAAATCGTGGAATCATCGATCTGTAAAATGGATATTGAAAATATAGCTGACAAACAGTTTAATGCTCTTTCCGGCGGGCAGAAGCAGAGAACACTTATTGCACGCGCTCTTGCCCAAAAGCCTTCTCTACTTATCCTGGATGAACCAACGGCAGGCATTGATGTTAAAACACAAGTCAGTTTTTATCAAATTTTAAAAAAACTCAATCAAGAGGGAATCACAATAATAATGGTTTCCCACGATATTGGTGCTCTTACAAAAGAGGTTTCCAGAATTGTTTGCCTCAATAAAAAACTTCACATACAAGGTTGTCCGGCTGATATTATGAAAAGCAAGTATCTTAAAAAACTCTATGGATACGATGTGCTGTTATTGACTCACGAGGGAAAGGAGAATGATAATGAACCTTGAGATCTTTAGATATGCATTCATGCAACGTGCCTTTACGGCAGGTCTTATAATAGGTGTCGTCTCATCCGTAATCGGTGTTTTTGTTGTTCTGAAAGGATTATCATTCGCAGGAGTGGGTATCAGCCATGCCGCATTCGGCGGGGTTGCTCTCGGTTATTTTCTCGGTATTAATCCGACATTCTCGGCGATTGTCTTCTGTCTTTTTGTAGCAATTGTCATCGTTTATATTCAGCGCAACGAACAATTGAAAAGTGATGTCCCTATCGGCATTATATTTGCCGCATCCATGGGACTCGGTGCCGTTCTGATAAGTTTACTGAAGGGATACAATGTCGATCTCTTCGGTTACCTGTTCGGTAACATACTTTCCGTGACTCATTCCGATATCATCAACATCATCGTTCTTTCATTTATCGTAATATCAATATTTCTAATAATATTCAGACAACTCTATTACACCACTTTCGACCGACAAATGGCAAAAGTAGCAGGCATAAACATCCTTTTAATTGATACGATATTTATGATGTTAATTGCAATAACCATTGTTATATCAATAAAAGTTATTGGCATAATTCTCGTTTCCGCCCTCCTCGTCACACCCGCAGCTACCATCATCCCCTGGGCAAAAAATTTTAAACAGCTTACATTACTTACAATTATTACAAGTCTCTTCTCAGTTATTGCTGGACTGTTTTTGTCTTATTATCTCAATATTCCCAGCGGAGGAGCTATCGTACTTCTCTCAACTCTTCTATTTTTTATCTCTTTCGGATTCGCCTACAAGAAATAATCTTTCAAAAATGAAAGAATCTCTTTGAATTTTTTGATCTCCCCTCTATTTTTGGGTATAATAAAGGCATAAACACGCTTTTCAGGGGGGAAAAGTGCCAAATGCTTTATTTCTGCATGCTCCATAATGTCTGCACACTTTTTTGCGAAAGTTTCTCCCTTCTTTGATTTGTAATAAATAATAAAACTTCCCCGTAAGTTTTCTTCAAGTTCACTGTTTGTAATCTCGTGAAGCCTGCTTGATCTCAACTCTTTGGCAATTATGTGAATCTCTTCAGTAATAGCTTTCCTCAATGTTATCGTTATAAAAAGTTTATCGGATTTGCTCGTTAACAATGATATGGGATAAAACAGAATCGAATGCCGGGGTAGAAGGGTTATTGTCCCCCTTATCTTTTCAATAAATTCATTCTCTATCTCATAATTAAAATGGTATCCTACAAAACCGCCTATATTAGTATACTCTTTATCCACCGGATCAAAAAGTTCTTCGAGTTCGGATGCAATTTCTCTGATTTTCTTCTTATTTCTTCTCCCGCCGACAAAATAAGCTAAAATAACAGCAAATGAAACGGCAACAATAATCAAAAATAATGACATATTTGTCATAACTGCAGAATCTCCGAATCAATATTATCAAAATCCTGAAATTTTATCTCTCGTTCGAAATCATCAAATGTTTTTACTTCTTTATCCTCAATGCATACACACCCTTTTTTCCATTCGTCATTCTTTACACGATTAACTATGACAAAAGGAACATTCAATTTGAATTCGGATAGTTTCTTCAAAATACGTTCCGTCTCTTTAAAAGAAAGTTGAACCGGCAATGTTACGGGAATAATATTCGCTCCCTGAATTAATTTCAGTAGAAACGCATTTTCTTCCTCTTGTTCCTTAAGGTTTCTATAAACCTTGTCTTCATGCTCATCAACTGCAAAATCAAATTTTTCCTTCCCGTGAACATTTGCAATACGCTCTCTTTTTACAAGTATCTCTTTTCTTAATTTCAACAGTGTTTTTAACCATTCCCTTGTGATAAAGGGAAGAGCGAATATCCTTAAAGCGAGTGCTGTTGGCGGCATATCAACCACCAGATAATCCATATCTGCTAGTGCCTTTGTCTTTTCATAGAGAAGATGAAGAATCGCATACTCCTCGATACCGGGACTATTTTTCATCAGATTTAACATATTATCGAGATTGAAAACAGAGACATATTTATAATTTTCCTTTATCAAAACCCTTGTATTTCTTAGATATTCTTCCACCCATCTATCTATGTCCGGCTCGAAAATATCAAGGTGTTCTTCCAAACGTACTCCTTTATTACCTATTTTCATATTGAAGATATCACCGAGATTATGGGCAAAATCAAGTGATATGAGAACCGTTTTTTCCCCTCGTTTCGCAAGTTTGTATGCAATAAGGGAAGATAATGTCGATTTACCGACACCTCCCTTCCCCATGAAAAAAATATATTTCACTATTCAACCTCCATGATTGAGGCAATATCCGACAATTTATCATTACTGTCGACGGCTCTATTTGTCATTAGAATAACCTCACGCTCCATATAGGGAATAAGCGAAAGAGTGATGGAAACGGGCGGATTGGCATATCCCACCATCTCACCCAAGGTAATCAGTGCAAATAGATTTTCAGTCTCTTTAAGTTCAAACTCTATAATATCCGTTGCTTTATTTTTTTGCACTTCTTCGAGGAGTTGCAAAAATCTTCTTATTTTATCAAAATTCATTCTTCTTCCTTTTTGAAGGAACTTCTCATGGAAAAGAGAAGAACAAAATTCAAAATGAGCATTATAACCATAATTATACCAACAAGAAATCCCTGCAACGGATTTGATTTTACATAACCCGGCACAATTAGAATCGTATACCAAATTAGTGCTCCTGTAACGGTAATCCAGAGAAAAACTCCGGGAATCAAGGCATAATAGAGATATTTTCGATTCAGTTTTTTATAAATCCAAACTGAAACGGTTATAAGAGCAATCGATGCAAGCAGTTGGTTGGCTCCGGAAAAAGCGGGCCAGAGTACCGTATACTTTTTTGTCCATGCAAGCAGTATACCGAAAAACGCAGGAATAATAGAAGCTATCCATCTGTTTGTGAAAAATTTATAAAGCGTTATCGATTCTTTTTGCAACGGTTCCGATATCTCCACAACAATATATCTTGCAATTCTGTTTGTTGTATCCAGAGTTGTAAGGGCAAACGCTGCTACCCACATAGAGGCAATTATAACCATGAAATTGTATCCTATATGTAACATACTGCTTACCATTGTTGCATATGATTTTGAAAACGCCGCTACCGCTCCCCCCAGATTCCCCACAAATTGAGAAATATAATTCTGCCCGAAGAGATGTGCATTTGCAAGCGCGGTAGAATGCGAGCCCAGGGCTGTGAAACCGAATGCACCTATGGAAACGATAACAATCGTGGAAAGAAATCCTTCGGTAAGCATTGAGCCGTAACCTATGAAAAGGCCATCTCCTTCACTTGCCAGCTGTTTTGATGATGTACCGGATGCCACCATCGAGTGAAATCCCGAAAGAGCCCCACATGCTATTATAAGAGGAATTGCAGGCCAGTAGGGAGTGGATTTACCGCCGATAACATTTGCGGAAAACGATGTGAATGCGGGAATATCAAACGATTTCAGACTCATCAATGCAGCTACTATTCCGACTAACATTCCAAAATAGAGGAGATATGAGTTCAAATAATCCCTGGGCTGAAGAAGAATATTTACAGGAATTGCCGATGCTATGATAATATAGAAAAAAAGTATTATAATCCATGTATGGTATGTCAGGTGAATGGGCCACAAAAATCCACCGTAGATTGAGAATGCAAGAAGGATAATACCAATTAGTGAGGATAACCAGAAGGGAAGTTTACTCCTGTATAAAAGTACTCCGAGAATCAATGCAGCAATTATTTGCAAAATATATGCCGTAGACGAACCCGGGACACTGACAAATGTATCAGCTATAATTGCGGCAAATGCTCCTATAACAAGTATCACAAGAAATAGAACAAACCATAAAAACGAAATCCCTGCGTTTTTACCGAGAAGGTCTTTAGCAACATATTGAATGGATTTTCCGTCGTAACGAACAGATACCATAAGGCTCAAATAATCATGAACAGCACCAATTAAAACATTCCCTATCCATATCCATAATATTGCCGGTAACCAACCCCAGGCAAGTGCAAGAACAGGACCGACAATTGGACCGGCACCTGCAATTGATGCAAAGTGATGCCCGAATAAAACAAGTCTGTGAGCGGGAATATAATCAACACCATCATTCATTCGTTTCGAAGGGACTTCTATTTCGGTTTCCCCTACAATACGTTTTTGCAAAAATTTACCATATGTGAAATAGAAAATAAGATAAATGGAAAGTGCAAAAATGATTAATAGTGTACTCATGTTACCTCCTTCTTCACTCATTATAATAATAATTTAAATAAAATCAAGATATTTTCGTATCAGAAATTATATGTGGGAAAACGAATATATTTAATAGCATATCCGATCATATTGGGTTATTATATGCTTGCTAAAATATGGAAATTGCAATATATTATCCCAGTATATAAACGAGAGGAGTATATGGAAAATAACACTTTGAATCAATATTTCAAGCGATACAAATTCGGCGAAGAGATCTTTCAAAGCCTAATGCAATACAAGGTCAAGAACATACTGCTCGTGTCTACATATTATGATGCATTCATTCTCGAACAAGACGGCTTTTTATCCGAGCAGATTATAGACGAATATCAACAGTTTAACCTATCCAACATTCCGACAATAACGAATGTTCACACGGGAGAAGAAGCCATTGAAGCAGTACAACAAAATCAATTCGACCTTGTAATCACTATGATGCGTATAGGAACTATGAACCCATGCGAATTGGGAGAAAAAATCAAGATGTACAATCCGCATATTCCCGTCATCCTTCTTCTAAACGTTGCATCGGATGTATTACTTGTCAAATCGAATAACAATATTGGGAAAATAGATAATGTCTTCATCTGGAACGGGGATCCGAAACTTTTCCTTGCCATAATTAAATACATAGAGGACATGAAAAATGTTAAAAATGACACAAAGCGCGGATTTGTAAGGGTAATTCTCATCATTGAGGACAATATTCAGTACTACTCGATATTTCTACCCCTTCTATACACGGAAATAATGAAACAAACAAAACGAGTTGTTTCCGAGGAATTAAACGACCTGAATAAAAATCTGCTTATGAGAGCACGCCCGAAAATACTTCTCGCCCAATCATACGAAGAAGCTATAAAAATATATGAAAACTACAAAGACTACCTGCTCTGTGTTGTATCTGACATTAAGTTTCCACATAACGGCATATTGGATGGGGAAGCGGGGCTTAAACTCATAAACGAAATCAGGAAAGATAAAATCGATATCCCCGTAGTCCTTCAATCTTCCGATACGGAGAATAAAAAAAAGATAAAGGATGAGAGTATCACTTTCGTATATAAACAATCAAAAACACTCCTTAAAGAGTTGGAAGAGTTTATCATACGAAAACTCGGTTTCGGCGATTTCATTTTCAGAGATAAGTCAGGAAAGGAGATAGCCCGTGCCCATACAATGCTGGAATTCGAAAAAATACTTGCAAAAATCCCCTATGAATCTCTCGTTTACCACAGCACGAGAAATCACTTTTCGGCTTGGCTAATTGCAAGAGGTGAAATCCCAATTGCAATGAAGATAAAACCGCTGAAATTTGAAGATTTTTCATCAGAATCACAGTTAAGAGAGTACCTTTTAAATGTATTTAAGGAAATCAGACTACAAAAGAATCGAGGCAAGATAATTAATTTCGATGTTTCAAACCTGAATGCCGATTATGAAATAATTCGACTCAAGATGGGATCCCTCGGAGGAAAAGGCAGAGGAATTGCTTTCTTAAATTCACTTATCGTAAATCTCGATCTTGATAGGAAATTTGATGACATTACAATAAAAATACCAAAAACATCCATAATCGGAACCGATGAATATGATATATTTATGGAGCAAAACAACCTCCAAGAATTGATTTCCTGTAATTCCGATGAAAAAATAATGAAACGATTTCTTAAAGGGAATCTTTCCCCTGATCTAAAATACAAACTGGACCAATTCATATCCAATATTAACTATCCCCTTGCCGTTCGATCGTCGAGCTTATTCGAAGATTCACAATCGCAACCATTCGCCGGAGTTTACGCAACATATATGCTCCCGAATAATCACAAAAACAAAAAGGTACGACTAAAACAGCTTGAAGATGCTATTAAACTCGTATATGCATCCGTTTTCATGAAATCTGCGAGATCGTATATAGAAAGTCTCGATTATAAGATAGAGGAAGAAAAAATGGGGGTAATAATTCAGGAAATTGTGGGAAAACAACATGATGATTACTACTATCCGCATTTTTCAGGTGTTACCGAATCATATAATTTTTACCCCGCAAAGGGGATGAAACCTGAGGATGGTATTGCATCTCTTGCAATCGGGCTCGGGAAATCGATAGTCGAAGGGAATAAAAGTTTTAGGTTTTGCCCTAAACATCCGACATTTAGCTCTTCTTTGCAAGATGATTTTTCAAGTAGTTCCCAGGTGGATTTTTATGCTATCGATACGAGCAAGAATGATTTTAATTTGATGGGAGGAGAGGACGCAACATTAGTAAAATTACCTGTAAAAGTGGCTGAAGAACACGGTATTTTAAATCATATAGCCTCCGTCTGGGATTATCAGAATAATCGTATCGTAGATAGCCTTTCCGTGAAAGGGCCACGAATTATTACATTTTCCGGTATTCTTAAATACAATTACATTCCCCTTGCAAAAATTCTGACGGAGATTCTCGACATAGGAGAAAAAACTATGGGGGTCCCCGTAGAGATTGAATTTGCAGTAGACCTTACAAAAAATAAAGAAAAGAATATTCTTCCAACATTTTACATTTTGCAGATAAGACCTTTAATCCCTAATAAGGGGGAAATTGAAATAAATGAGACGGATTTAAATCGAGATAATGTACTCATATATAGCGAGAGATCATTGGGCAATGCTGTTATAAAAGAGATACAGGACATTATTTTTCTCGAACCGGAAAAATTCGATACAACAAAAACACTGGAAATGCAGACGGAAATAGAAGAATTGAACAAGAAAATGGCAATAGAAAACAAAAGATACATACTCATAGGTCCCGGAAGATGGGGCTCTCAGGATAGATTTCTCGGCATACCTGTAAAATGGGCAAATATCGATCGTGCACGGGTGATTATCGAATTGGGATTAAAAGAACGATACATAGAAGATTCCCAAGGAAGTCATTTTATGCATAATATCATTGCAATGAATATCGGCTATCTGACAATACCCTTCAACGATAAAAACTCATTTATAAAATGGAATTGGTTGAAAAGCTTTCCCGTAATGGAAAAAAAGAAGTACTTCACACATGTTAGAAGCGAAAAACCTTTCCTCGTTAAGCTGGACGGACAAAATGGGAAAGCGATAATTTTTAAATAAAAAAGGCGGGCAAAAGCCCGCCTTTTTTATAATGTGCAATATATATTAGACGACACCTTGATCGATCATAGAATCTGCAACTCTCTTAAATCCGGCTATATTTGCTCCGTGCATGTAATTTCCAGGTACCCCGTATTCTTTTGCCGCTTCGTAAGCCTCTTTGTGTATGTATATCATGATGTTGTGAAGCTTTTCATCCACTTCTTCTCTCGTCCATCTAAGTCTTAAGCTGTTCTGTGACATTTCAAGACCCGATGTTGCTACGCCGCCGGCATTAGCTGCTTTACCCGGACCGTACAGAATGCCATTTTTGGTGAAAATTTCAATTGCTTCCGGAGTACATGGCATGTTCGCTCCTTCGACAACACATTTGACACCATTTTTAACAAGTGTTTCGGCTTCCTGTCCGTTAAGCTCATTCTGTGTTGCACAGGGCATTGCAACATCAAAGGCCGCAAGCTCCCAGGGTCTCTTTCCTTCGTAATATGGAACACCGAATTTTTCGGCATATTCTTTGATTCTGCCGCGTTTAACATTCTTAAGTTCCATAACAAATTCCCATTTCTCTTGATCGATTCCGTCTTTATCATAAATTACGCCGCTTGAATCGGATAATGTAACAACCTTACCACCAAGTTCAGTGACTTTCTGAACGGCATATTGAGCGACATTACCTGAACCGGAAATCGCTACGACTTTACCTTCTAAACTATCACCCTTGGTCTTTAGCATCTCTTCTGCAAAATAGGTTGCACCGTATCCCGTAGCTTGAGGTCTGATCAAACTTCCACCCCAATTGTATCCTTTTCCCGTTAGAACACCGGACCATTCATTTCTGAGTTTCTTATACTGTCCGAAAAGGAATCCGATTTCTCTTCCTCCAACACCTATATCTCCGGCGGGAACATCCGTATCAGGTCCTATATGTCTGAATAGTTCATTCATAAATGACTGACAAAATCGCATTACTTCTGCATCGGATTTTCCTTTGGGGTTAAAATCCGAACCACCCTTTCCGCCTCCCATGGGGAGACCGGTAAGGCTATTTTTGAAAATTTGCTCAAATCCAAGGAATTTGAGTATACCAAGTGTAACCGTTGGGTGGAATCTAAGACCACCTTTGTAGGGACCGATTGCACTGTTGAATTGAACCCTGTAACCTCTGTTCACATGGATTTTACCATTATCATCAGTCCAGGGGACTCTGAAAAGTATCACTCTTTCGGGTTCTACAATCCTCTCGAGAATAGCATGTTTCTCGTATTTCGGCTCTTTTTCGACTATGTAACTCAGCGAATCCAGAACCTCCGTTACAGCTTGTAAAAATTCTTTTTCCCAGGGATACCTATTTCTGAGATCTTCCAAGACGCGACTTGCATACGAATTCATACGTCCTCCTTAATTTAAGTTATTTTAATTACAATAACCTTAAAGGTTATAAAAGAATATCATTTTATAAAATATTGTCAAGAAGAATTATAAACTACGGAAATACGAAAACTTATGGGGAATAACCAAAGTATAATGAGCTATAAAGACGAGGGATCGGTAATATCTTCACCGATCCCTCTCGTATCTTATACAAGCCCTTGATCTATCATCGAATCGGCAACTTTCTTGAAACCCGCAATATTAGCCCCAACCGCATAATTATCGTTAAGTCCATACTCCTCTGAAGCATTTATACAAACATCATGGATGTTTTTCATAATATTATGAAGTTTTTCATCGACTTCTTCAGCTGTCCAGCTCAGTCTCATGCTGTTCTGTGTCATCTCAAGACCGGATACAGCAACTCCACCGGCATTAACAGCCTTTCCGGGAGCATACACGATTTTTTCATTTGCGAGATCCATTGCCTCGGCTGTGCATCCCATATTGGAAACCTCAACTATCATCTGACATCCATTATTTATGAGAATTTCCGCATCATTCTTATCAAGTTCATTTTGTGTCGCGCAGGGCATTGCTATATCACATTTCACTTCCCATGGTCTCTTTCCGGGGAAGAATTCGACTCCGAATTTATCTGCGTAATCCTGGACTTTATCGCGTCTGCTTGCTCTCATCTCAAGCATGTAATCTATTTTTTCACCTGTAACACCGTCTTTATCAAAGATATAACCATCCGGTCCTGAAAGTGTAACCACTTTTGCCCCGAGTTCCGTTGCTTTTTTAGCAACACCCCAGGCAACGTTGCCAAAACCCGAAACGGTGATTGTCTTGCCATTCAGATTCTCCCCTTTCCTGTTTAACATTTCCTGAAGGAAGTAGACGGCACCGTAACCTGTCGCTTCAGGTCTAATTAAGCTTCCTCCCCAACTCAGGCCCTTTCCCGTAAGAACACCTGTAAATTCGTCTCTTAACCTCTTGTACTGCCCGAAAAGATAACCGATCTCTCTTCCGCCTACACCTATGTCACCCGCAGGGACATCTGTATCGGGACCAATATGTTTGTAAAGTTCGGTCATAAAAGATTGGCAAAACCTCATAACTTCGTCATCGGATTTTCCCTTGGGGTTGAAATCGGATCCGCCTTTTCCTCCACCCATGGGAAGGCCTGTAAGACTGTTTTTAAAGATTTGCTCAAATCCGAGAAATTTCAAAATACTGAGCGTAACGGAAGGGTGAAATCTGAGACCGCCTTTATAGGGACCGATCGCACTGTTGAATTGGACCCTATAGCCTCTGTTGATATGGTATTCGCCATTATCGTCTTGCCACGGTACACGGAACATTACTACTCTCTCTGGCTCCACGATTCTCTCCAGGATCTTTGCCTTTTTATATTTCGGATCTCTTTCCACCACAACTGCCAGCGATTTCAAAACTTCATCGGTTGCTTGAAGGAATTCCTTTTCCCAGGGGTATCTCTTATGCAAGTCTTCCAATACTGTGTTTACATAATCACTCATTACTTTATCCTCCTTAAAGGTTAATGATCAAAAACATCGCCACATTATAGTAATTTAAAATGTTTTGTCAAGCGTTATTTTTCTCAAAATCGCAAAGGCGGAATCCCCACTCATTCCTTATTATATCAGTATTTTCGTAACCAAACAACGGAAAGCAAAAATTGTAATTGTGAATAATATAACAAATAATTCCAGTCTATTGAACTTATATTGTGAAATTATACTTTAAGACAAAATAAATCCATTTGTTACATTCAACCGCCTATTCATTAGTAACAATCAAACGTAATTATTTTATAGATTTGTATGGACGTATTAGTCTCTCTTGTTTATTCCATACTTTTTTATCTTTCTATATAGTGTGGAGTAATCGATTCCAAGGATCTTTGCCGCTTCTTTTTTATTCCCCTTTGTTTTTTTGAGGGTCTCTTTTATAAGCTCAATTTCCTGCTCTTTTATCCCTTTTATTGCTTTATTACCTATACTTTTTCCGAAAACCGATAAAGTCCCTTCAACTCCCATAACGACCATCCTCTCCACAATGTTCTCCAATTCCCTTACATTGCCCGGCCAGCTGTATTTCATAAACTTATCCATTATATCTTCATCTATTATCGGTTCTGCTATATTAAATTTGGATGCATATTTTTTTACAAAATATTTCATGAGTTCCGGTATATCTTCCGGCCTCTCTCTAAGGGGAGGTACATGAACGGGAATCACATTCAATCTGTAATAAAGATCTTCCCTGAATTTTCCTTTTTCCATAAGTTTTTTTAAATCTTTATTTGTTGCTGCAATAAGTCTTACATCGATTTTTTTTGGATTATGACCGCCAACAGGGACTATTTCTCTTTCCTGAATAACTCTTAATAGTTTTGCTTGTAAGCTTAACGGCATCTCTCCGATTTCATCGAGAAAAAAAGTCCCACCGTTTGCAACTTCAAACAATCCTATCTTATCCTTATATGCTCCCGTAAAAGCCCCCTTCTTATAACCGAATAATTCGCTTTCAAGCAAATTTTCCGGTAGTGCCGCACAATTTATGGATATGAATTTTCCTGTTTTTCTCTTACTCTTTTTATGTATTCTCTTGGCTACCAACTCTTTGCCTGTCCCCGTTTCACCGTAAATAATAACAGTGCTTTCAATTTGAGCAATATTATCCACCGTAGCGAGAACATCTTTTATCGCTTCGCTTTTATATATTATTTCATCCTCATCCTTAGTGACATTATTAATAACCTCCTCGGACTCCAGTCTTTTAATTCTATTGTATAATTCCTCGAGAGAAAAAGGTTTTATAAGAAAATCCACCGCTCCCTCTCTGAAACCCTCTATAACCCCATCCACAGAGCCATAAGCAGTCATCAATATCCCCTTAATGGAGGAATCTATTTTACGACATTTCTTCAAGAATTCTATACCATCCATTTTCGGCATCTTTATATCACTGACAAAAACTCCGATCTCCCCCTTCTTTACCTCTTCAAGAGCCTCAATAGGATCGGTAAATGTTATTACATCATACCCCTTTTTCCTAAGCCCGAGACTGATCCATACATTCATACTTTCTTCATCATCGAGAATTAAAATTTTCATGCTTTCCTCAGTTTTACTTTTACCTTTGTGCCTTTTTCCTTTGCGGATTCCACTTCAATGCTACCCCCCACTTCTTCAACAATTTGTTTCGATATGGCGAGCCCCATCCCCATTCCACCTCTTTTCATTGAAAAATAGGGTTTAAAAATATTATCAAGATCTTCTTTGCCAATTCCCTTCCCACGGTCTTCAATGACAACAAGTATATTTTCATTTTCAGCATAACATGATATTTTCACCGTTCCATTATAATTCATCGACTGAGCGGCATTTCTAATAAGGTTTGAAAATACTTCATTAAGCTCTTTAGCTCCTTTTACAATCCCATTTTCTATCTTACAATCAATCTTAAAAACTATATCTTTAAATAATTTGTCATGTGATACAAGGTCCGTTACATATTTTATCTCTTCAATAATATCTATATTCCTCACCTCTTCAGTCCACCGATCTCTTGAAATTTGTCTGAATTTATTTAGAATTTGTGCAAGCCTGTCGGATTCCTTTATAACAAGTTTAAGAAGCGGTTTTGCATCGGAAGAATCGTCCATACTACTTATTGCAACTTCAGTTGCACCCTTAATTGAAGCGAGTG
>QNBC01000031.1 GCA_003641665.1 candidate division TA06 bacterium | reverse complement strand
TGACAAAATAGAAAAAATGATAAAAGAAGATAAAAGAGTAAAAGAAATCTACAAAGATATGCTTTGTAGCAAGATTATAAAAAAACTTAAATATAGAAGCACTCCAATGCCTTTTGACGCTTTGGTTCCCCAAAAAAGAAATATATTTCAACCGATTATTATTACTGCCATTGCGGTTTTAATAGCATTTTTTATATTATACCCGTCTATAAGAAATATAAAACCAATTTATGAAATAATTAAAAATTCAAACACTTACTCGGAGGTGCTAAGGTGAAAAAAATCTTTATTATCAGCAATATTTTAGGGTTATTCTATTATATCCTTTTTTCTTTCATATGCTCTATGCCTATTGAGACTGCCATAGAACCCGTATATATGGTTCCCTCATCGTATATTTCCGGTTTTCTTAAAAGCAGCCCGAAATATATTAATATCACTCTCTTTGTAATTGGTTTTGGATTATTTTTTTATTCCATATATCTGTTCGTAGGAATTGCTCAGAAAAAGACCAGGAATATGTGGAAATCATTTTATTTAACTTTAATATTCACCATCGCACTTGGATATGCCCTTGTTCAACCGTTATTTAGAGGTTCGATTCTTATAAACTATCCGATTATTTCAGTTTTAATAATCTCTACAATGCTTGTATTTCCAATAAAGAGATTCAAATATTTGATAGTACCCTATCTGACATATATTGTTTCATATCTTGTTCTTATTGAAATATTCGGAAATGGACTTGTATTACATATTGGAATTGCTATGTATTTATCGCCACTTTTTGTTATTGTTTTATATTTACTCACTTTTCAATCTATAGCTGGAGAAAAAATTTATCCGTATCTTGCATTATTGCTTATATTTATTCCATTAAAAATTAAAGCGAAAGATAGATATAAAATATACAATAATCAACAAAAAACGACAGGATACACAATACTTGTGCCGGTAGACGATTTCTACCAAATAAAGAAGTTTGATAAACCATTATCATTTAGTTATTACTCAATTCTGGAACCGGATTCTGTAAATTATTATTATCGAATGTATGGAGTGGGTGCCCCGTACATCTATTACAATTTGAACCTTAATGAAAAAAGGATAAAAATAATTGAAGAATTGTTGGCAAATAAAAGAGTCTATATAGGTAAAAGACAAAGAGAAAAAATACAGGAGAAGATACTGAAAAGATGGAATGAGAAAAAAGAAATAGGGGTAATACAGGGGAAAATTGATGGAGACATACCCGACAGAGTAGGTCTTTTACAAAAAGATTTGAATGTAAAATTCAGATGGAATAGTACTTTCACTGGTGCGAATGTCAAAGATGCTGTTTCTCCGGATGAAAGGGGGAATTTTATATTTAGGTATGTTCCGGAAGGGAAATATAGTCTGGTTTTTCTGTATAAGAGAAAAGTCCCTCATTATAAAATAAAAGTTCCAATATTTATATCAAAAAATGATTCAATTGATTTGGGAGTTATAAGAATAGAAAAATAGATATCGTAACGGACAAGCGGGGCATTCCCCCCCACCCATATTAACTTCTTTCATGATACATTTGACATATCGGGCTAAATAAAATAAAATGAGACAGAATGGAGGTAATATGGATATTAAATTGCCCGGAAGAGGGATGACAAATATAAAAAACCTTATTTTCGATTTCAACGGAACGTTAACGGAAAACAGAAAGCTCTCCGAGGCGGGAAGAGAAGTTTTGGAGACACTGAGTCAGAAGTATGCCGTTTATGTCGCTACAAGCGATACGTTCGGCAATGCGAAGGAAGAGCTCAAAGGGCTAAATGTAAAGATAGTCACGGTTAAATCCGGTAGCGAAAAACTCGAGCTCGTCATGAAACTCGGTTATGCCTCGACAATCGCCATAGGAAACGGTAACAACGACAAAAGTATGCTAAAAAAGGCAGTAGTTGGGATTGCCGTAATCGGGCGAGACGGAGCAACCCCCGATGCAATAAATTCGGCAGATATAGTTATCGGTAACATAAAAAACATTATACCATTATTGAAAAATAGGGATCTGATTTTTTCTGTATTACGAAAATAGAACTATTGACATTTTGAAATTAAGTAATTATAATACGGTGGTTAAAAGGAGTTAATAATGTTTAGAGAAATGGCTAAATCGAAGATACACCGTGCTACAATCACAGAGGCAAATCTGAATTACAAGGGAAGTATCACCATAGATGAAGCGCTTTGTAAGGCAGCCGATTTACTTCCAGGGGAGAAAGTCACGGTAATAGACCTCGAAAACGGCGAACGATTTGATACTTACGTCATTGTCGGGGAAAAAGATTCGGGAACGATCTGTGTAAACGGCGGCGCCGCACGAAAGGTCCACATAGGAGATAAATGTATTATAATTTCCTACGCCATTTACGATGAAAAAGAGCTGGAATCATACGATATGAAAATAGTTCATGTTAACAATTCAAATAAAATAGAGGAGGCATAAGTGACTGACAAACCTACGTTAAACCTAAATGTCAAGAAGGAATACTTGAAGGGAGTTAAGAAAATCGCAGTAATGAGCGGAAAGGGAGGCGTCGGAAAATCCACAATAGCGGCAAACCTTGCAATCTGGCTTGCTGAAGTGAAGCACGAAAAAGTCGGATTGATGGACATAGATATAACCGGTCCGAATATTCCCAAACTTCTCGGTATAGAGGACGAAAAATTAATGGTAGAAGATAAAAAAATCGTACCGTTTCCTGCGACGGAGAATCTGCTTGTCACATCAATGGCATTTCTTTTGCCTACAAAAGATTCTCCCGTTATATGGAGGGGACCGTTGAAGATAAAAGCGGTTCAGCAATTTATACAGGATGTGAATTGGGAAGGAATTAAATATCTGATTATCGACCTTCCCCCCGGAACAGGCGATGAGGCTTTAAGTATCGCTCAGGAATTGAAACCGTTGGATGGATCCGTAATCGTTTCCACACCGCAGGAAGTGGCGGTTCTTGATGTCAGAAAAAATATCTCTTTTGCAAAGCAACTCGAGGTCCCCGTAGCCGGTATCGTGGAAAATATGTCTTATTTAAAATGTCCTCATTGCGGTGAAAAAATCGAAATATTTAAGAGAGGAGCCGTAAAAAAAGCATCCGAAGAATTGGATGTTCCTCTGCTCGGCGAATTGCCGCTTGATCCGGAAGTTACTGCGGCAAGCGATGTCGGAAAATTCTACATCATAGAGAACAAGGAAACGGAATTCTCAAAGGCTTTTAACGGTATCGCATCAAAGATAAAGGATTTTGTTGATAAGTGATAAAAGCTTGTTCAACAACATTGATAAAAAATAATCCCGTTGAAGAAGGTTTAACCCACTTTGACGGGATTATTGCAAATATTGAATTACGAATAAGAGAAGGCCATTTTTCAATAGAAGAAAGAAATCGCATAGAAAATCTTAAAAGACTGGCGAAAAAACACCATATTTCCATCATCTCTCTGCATCAAGCGATGAAATCTCTCGGAACGACAATAGATCTATCATCTCCCGATAAATGGATACGAAATTTTTCACTCAGAGATGCGGAGAAAACCGTTATTGCAGCGGACATTCTCGGAGCAAGAAGAGTGATTGTTCACCCATCGGATGTTATAATCCCCGATGAATTTGAAGCAAGAGAACAAAACCTTATAAATTCTCTTTCAGAACTCATTGAAACCGCGAATAAATATGGCGTTAAAATATATATTGAAAACCTCAGAAACGGTAAAATGGGAAATTCATTGAATTGGTTACTCTCTCTCAGAAAAAAGTTCGATGGGGAATTGGAAATATGTTTCGATACGGGACACTGGTTGATTTCGAAAAGAGACAGCGAGGATTTTAATCATTTCACCCATTACCATATTCATGACAACAACGGTGCGAGGGATGAACACCTTTTCCCCGGCGAAGGGATATTCCCCTGGGATAAAATAGATTTCCCAAATGATGCCGTGGTCGTTTACGAATTGATACCGGAAGAAAATCCGGAACAAACACTAAGAAAAATAGAGGCGGACAAAAGATGATAATTATAAAATCAAAACAAGAAATAGAATTAATGCGCAAAGCGGACAGAATCGTAGCAAATACGTTTATCTACCTTCGTGAATATATAAAACCGGGGATAAGTACGAAAAAGATAGATGAACTCGCCGAATCGTTCATTCGAAAAAACGGAGCTGTTCCAAATTTTAAGGGATATTACGGTTATCCGGCTACGATTTGCATTTCCATAAACGAGGAAATCGTTCACGGTATTCCTTCAAAAAAGCGTATCATAAAGGACGGAGATATAGTAAGTCTCGATCTCGGTTGTCTGTATAAAGGATATCACGGCGATGCCGCAGTTACTATTCCGGTCGGAAATGTATCAAGTGATGTAATGCAATTTATAAAGGATACGAAAAATTCGCTTCTTGCAGGTATAGAGGCAGCCAGAGTGGGAAACAGACTCGGGGATATTTCACATGCCGTTCAAGTATACGCCGAATCGAGAGGATACGGAGTCATAAGAGATTTTGTAGGGCACGGCATAGGAAGGGATCTCCATGAAGATCCGGAAATCCCCAATTTCGGCAAACCCGGGATCGGACCGCGTCTCAGAGAGGGAATGACAATAGCAATTGAGCCTATGTTATCAATGGGAGATTACCATACGATAACGTTGCAAGACGGTTGGACCGCCGTTACGGCGGATCACAGTATCGCATGCCACTTCGAACATTCTCTTGCCATAACAAAAAACGGTCCGGACATCTTGAGTTTGCCCGACAATCCCGACGATTGGTATGATTATTTTTAATATAAAATTAATAAGGAGGCATAAATGGCAAAGAAAAAAGACGAAAAGAACAAATTAGTTTATGAGAAAAAAAACGGATGGCTCAAAATGCCTAAAAAAGAAGTAGCGGTTCTTGAAAAGTTTAACAAGAACTACATCGATTTTCTCAGTAAATGTAAAACCGAGCGTGAAACCGTTGAATTTGCAGTTGCAGAGGCTAAGAAGAAAGGATTCAAAGAGGGAAAAGGAGACAAATTCTACATCTTAAATCGCGGAAAATCGGTTTGTTTTATCGTTAAAGGTAAGGAACCGATTGAAAAAGGAGTAAGAATAATCGGTTCCCACATCGACTCACCGAGAATTGATCTTAAGCAAAATCCTCTTTACGAGGATACCGAATTGGCGCTTTTCAAGACTCATTACTACGGCGGAATCAAGAAGTATCAATGGGTTACGATTCCACTTGCAATACACGGTGTTATCGTAAAAGAAAATGGAGAAAAAGTAAATATTGTTTTCGGTGAAGATGATAAAGATCCCGTTCTTACAATTACCGATATCCTGCCTCATCTCGCCTATAAAATTCAAATGACGAAGAAAATGTACGAGGCTATTCCCGGAGAAAACCTAAACATACTCGTGGGAAGCAAACCGATCGAAGATAAAGATGAGAAAAACAAAATTAAAGCGGCAATACTGGCTCTCTTGAACAAAAAATACGGAATAGTAGAGGAGGATTTTCTCAGCGCTGAATTGGAAATCGTTCCTGCGGGCAGAGCACGTGAACTCGGTATAGACGGAAGTATGATACTCGGTTACGGACACGACGACAGGGTTTGTGCTTATACGAGTTTGCAAGCCCTTTTTGATGCAAAAAAACCTGCGTATACAACGATCATCTATTTTGCGGACAAAGAGGAAATCGGAAGCGACGGCAACACGGGCGCAAAATCCAAATTCATCGAAGATGTTATATTGAAGGCAATTAAAAATGAGGGAAAAGAACCGACATACGAAATGCTCAGAACCGTAATAAATAACTCACAGGGATTATCATCCGATGTTAATGCTGCTGTTGATCCCACGTATAAATCGGTAAATGAAATGAACAACGCATGTAAGTTGAATTACGGTATTGCCTTGACAAAATATACAGGTTCCGGCGGGAAATACAGCGCTAATGATTGCCATGCCGAATTTTTCGGCAAAATAAGAGCAATGTTCAATAAAAGAGGAGTTATATGGCAAACGGGAGAATTGGGCAAAGTTGATGAAGGCGGCGGTGGAACCATTGCAAAATATATGGCTGAAATAGGAGTTGAAACACTCGATTGCGGAACGCCGGTTCTCTCAATGCACGCTCCAAATGAGGTTGTAAGCAAACTTGATGTTTACGAAACTTACAAAGGATATTTAGCTTTCATTGAAGAAAAATAATTACTACTCAAAAGGAGGAAGTTTGTTACTTCCTCCTTTAAAATTTATCTTATCTTTGCTCGAATTTGTTTTGATCATAGGATTTTCCTTTTCTTTTTATCAAATCTTAAAATTGTACCTGCACCTCAATTCAGAGATTCTCTTTTTTTTGAGCGGAATACTATTTTATATTATTTTAAGATTATCAGTGGAACGATTTTCAGATCACTCGTTCCGTTTCTTAGACAATTTCGAACATGAGCTCACGCACATATTTTTCTCCTTAATATGTTTCAAAAGTGTCAATAAGCTAACTGTCACAAGACAATCAGGCGGTTCTGTCGAAGTTACCGGCGACAACCTCATAATACGACTTTCACCATACTTTTTCCCCCTCCTCGCATTTATAGTCTTGATCCCCTATCCGTTTCTTCAAATCGGATACAAAAAGTACGATCTTTTACTCGTTGGAATCGGTGTCGGCATTCATCTTATAAGCACAATTAAAGACATACATATCGAGCAACCGGATCTTGTAAAAAGCGGATTTGTTTTCTCAATGATTTTCGTAACATTAATGAATCTGATTTTTCTCGGTATCCTGTTTACCATACCGGTTGGAACAAACCATATTTGGGATTTCCTTATTACCGGTTTTACTTCCCCGTTTAGTATATTTTAGTCATTGACCGCTCCCGCTAAATTTTACATTCATACTTGCCTTTCCGATTATCATTTGACAAATTTATTAAAAAATAGCAAAATATCAATAACCGAGGAGGTAATATGAGGAAAATCGTTTTTATTGCATTGATTCCCGTTTTGGTATTAACCGGTTGTTTACATTACACAAAAAGAGGTAATGATATGAGTGACAAAATCAGAATAAAACACGGTGACAAGAAAATATCTTATATCGATTTCATTAAACAACTCTCACATTACGATGTTATTTTTATAGGAGAAAAACATGACGATCCCAATGCCCATTTAATGGAAATTCGCATTGCACAAGATCTATATAAACTCAATCCCGGCAATTTTGCCATATCGATGGAAATGTTCGAAAGAGATGTTCAAAATGTTTTGAACGATTATTTAAAAGGCAAGATCGATGAAAAGACATTTCTTGCAAAATCCCGCCCCTGGAGTAATTATCCTACTGATTATAAACCGATTATCGAATTCGCTAAAAAAAATCACATCGATGTATTAGCATCAAACATTCCTCGTCACCTTGCAAATATGGTTGCAATGCGGGGAATGGATATTTACGATAAATTAAAAAAGGAAAACAAGAATAAGGTTGCAGAACATGTTGACACGCTTGAACCTGAATACAAGAATAGATTCATTAATACAATGAAAATGGTCAGCCGAATGGGGAAGATGAACAAAATGAATGTCGAAAATTTCTACTATGCACAATGTACAAAGGACAATACTATGGCGGAAAGCATCAATAATTATATAAAAACACATCCAAATAACATAATTCTCATGATAAACGGCAGCTTCCACTCCGATTTTGGACTTGGAATTCCTTATCGACTAAAAAAACTCAATGATTCACTAAAAATTGCCATTGTTAAAGTGAAATCACCGGGAGAAGATATAGAAAAAGGACAATGTGATTATCTTATTATACCGAACAAGTAGTTTTAAATCTAATAAAAAAGCCGGAGCATTCAATCACTCCGGCTTTTTTCCCTCTCAAATCCTTTTATTTTACACTGTATTCAAAAAGTTCTATTGTTGAACGAACCTTTGTCATACTGTCGATCGGTGTTTCATTTACCATTTTCACAAGTCCCACTCCCTTGGCTATCCACTGCCAGGAGGTATCACCATTATAAACATTTGCCAGTTTGTAAGATTCAAATGTTCCCGCATTAACCGTAACACTGTCAATTTCTACAACGGCGACATGCGATGAGTCCGTATCCCATGAATCTCCGACTTCAATTGTAATGGGAGCCATATAACTCCCCACGGATTGACCAAGACTGTCGTATTCGAAATATGCACTATCTCCTTTTTCGATATAGAATATATTGTTTCCCATAATTGCAAAGTTGTATAATGAATCTGTTGCTCCCGTTTTCATCTCATACGCCTTTTTGCCGTTGTTCAAAGTAACTTCGTCAATTACCTCGCTTCTCATGTGAATTATTGTATCTTTAACAACGGAATCTCCTGCAATCGTTTGATTTGTCATTTTCAGGTTCCAATAATTTCCCTTTGCGAGAGGATAAAAATCGTTACTGTTATCATTGTTGTCAAATAGCGAGCACCCTGCAAACACAACCAACGTTAAAACAGCTACGGCCAATATGTTTTTTCTCATAAGAACCTCCTTTTTATATTAACTCTTCCACGGGAAAGACGAACAGTTTCAGTCCTTCGGTTTTATAATCCTCTTTAATCGGTAAAAGAGCGTCCTTAACCTTTTTCACAATGTTCTCTTCCACAACCGCCATAAGAAGCTTATTTGTAGCAGGCCATATATTATCTCCAAAATGCGGAACGGAATTCTTACCTTTACCTGTAATCCTATCAAAAACAGTGTACTTTTCCACATGTCCATTCAGGGCTTCCATAACCACATCTTCAATAGCGGCATTATATATGATCACTATGCTCTTCATACCTCTTTACTCCTTTTTATATGACTTTCAAAAATGGAATAGATGACGGGAACTACAACGAGAGTGACTATTGTTGAAACCAGAAGGCCTCCGATAACCGATACGCCGAGAGGTACCCATGTTTCGGAACCTTCCCCTCTCGACAATGCAAGAGGTAAGAGACCAAAGATAGTTGTAGTAGCAGTCATTAATACAGGTCTTAATCTTCTCTTCCCGGCATTTAAAATCGCTTCGTATAATTTCTGTCCCCTTGCTCTTAAAACATTGGTATAATCAAGCAATACAATAGCATTATTAACAACAATACCAACAAGCATCAATAACCCTACATAAGACATTAAGCTGAAACTGTTACCTGTAATGAAGAGAGCCCAAATTACACCGGTAAGGGCAAATGGGATGGAAAACATTATAACAAAAGGATCTATGAACGATTCGAATTGCGCTGCCATAACGAGATAAACGAGAAGAATTCCGATAAGAACCGCAAACAACATATCCCTGAACGAATCCTGTTGATTCTTTACGGTTCCACCTATATCCACATAATCGACTTCAGGCGGTCTGGGATGATCTTTTAAAATTTTCTGAATCTGTTTGTTGACCCCTCCGAGATTACGACCACTATATCCTGCATCCACTTTAATAACCCTAATTTGATCCTTGTGCTCGATACTTACAGGTCCGATTCTCTTTTCTATTGTTGCTATTGCACCCAGGGGAATCATTGTACCCATGGCGGTTCGAACAGGTATTTTTCTCAAATCGGATTCATTCTTTATTGTTCCATCCTTAAATTCCATGACAATATCGTATTCCTTGCCGCCTTTTCTGTAAACGGAAATTTTACTGCCTTCCATTGAGGAGTAAAGAACATCGGACAATCCGTATACAGAAATCCCTTTTGCAAGTGCTTTATCTCTATCGATCTTTACCCATAGTTCCGGTCTACCCTCTTCTCTCGATAATGATAGATCCTTTAATCCTTTGATTTTTGTCATTTCTCTCTTTATTAATTCCGCATATTTTTGCGTGGCGTCGATGTCATATCCGTATATCTCAACGGAAATCGGCTTTTCCCCCATAAGTGAAGATTCCATCCCTCCTGTGCTGACGGATAAACTGTATACATCGGGTATCTTTTTTATTTCCTTTCTGAATACATCAGCAATTTCAACATCACTCCTCTTTCTCTGTAATTTCGGCTTTAGTTTGATCGTTAGCGAAATAATGTTGTCTCCCTGCTCTCCACCTAAAACGGCGGTAAAATTCGATTCGCTTTGTCCCATCATAATACGATATGCTCTTGCTTCCGGTATATCCCTTTCTATTATTTTAATAACCTTATTCCCGATTTTCTTCGTCTCTTTGAGATTTGTTCCAATGGGTAGTTTAATTGTTGCCCTTATCATTGACTCGTCCGATTGGGGAATAAATTCCGAGCCGACAAATTTCAAAAGTCCGAGCGTAAGGACAAAAACAACCGTTAAGGTTACAAGTACAGTTGCCTTATGTTTTAACGCCCATGCAAGGAAGGATTGGTAACTGTTTTCCAATTTCCTGAACATCCTGAGTGAAAAAACCTTTGCCTCATCTACATTCCTTCTTCTCCTTAAAATTATCGATGACAACATAGGGGTAAGGGTAAGTGATGTGAAAAGGCTACCGGCAAGAACGATGGAAATGGTCATTGCAAGTTGCTTAAACAAAACCGAAGTGAAACCTTTTATAAAAAATATTGGGATAAAAATTGCAATGGTTGTCAATGTGGAAGCGGTAATTGCCCCGCCAACCTCCGTCGCACCGAATATACTCGATTCTCTTCTTGTCTGTTTTTCCTCATCTCGATGTCGAAAAATGTTTTCAAGTACAACAATTGAATTGTCAACCACCATGCCGAGAGCAATGGATAACGACGAGAGACTTATAATGTTAATTGTATTATGAGAAAAATATAGGTATATAAATGCTGTGATTAGAGAGAATGGTATTGTCAAAGCAATAACAAAACTCCCTCTTAAATTCCAGAGAAATAGAAATACCACAATCACGACAAAAACAAACCCCCACAGTATCGTACTAAATAAATTCTTTATAGACGCTTTAATGAATCTGCTGCCATCCATAACAGTTGTTATTTCAGTCCCTTTTGGCAAAATCGGTTTTAAACTTTTCAGCTCCTTTCGAACGCCCTCTGCTACTTTTACCGTATTGGCTCCCGATTGTTTTTGTATAATAAGAGTAATCCCCTCTTTACCACCGACTAGATTAACTTCCCTCTCCTTGCCTGGTGAAAAGGTTACATCGGCAATATCTTTTAACATTATGGGGTTCCCCATCTTCGTATAACCGACAACGGTATGCTTGATCTGCTCGATATTCTCATATTCACCGGGAACTCTAATGGAATATTTTTTCTTTCCTATGTCAATATTGCCAGCGGGCATCGTAAGATTATTACCCATGATCATTTGTTTAATCTGTGATAATGACAGGTTATACTGAACGATTTTCGAAGGAATGATATCGATATTGACCTTATTCTGTTTTCCACCCATTATCGTCGCGGCACCGACTCCGGGGACTTCCTTCAATCTGTCTACAACATATCTATCCACAATATCGTACATCTTGTTGACGGGCAAATCCCCCTTAATATTGAGAACCATAACGGGCATCATCGATGCATCGAATTTTAATATCAACGGTTTTTGTGCATCATCCGGCAGATGCGCCTCTGCAAGCCCGACTTTATCCCTAATATCGCTTGCCGCAACATTTAGATCACTACCCCATTCAAATGAAGCTGTAACAAGAGATATATTTTCCAACGATTTCGATTCTATCTTGTCTATATTAGGTACAGTCGCAATAGCGTTCTCGATGGGTTTTGTTACCTGTTCTTCAATGTCTACAGGGGAAGCTCCGGGATAAACGGTCATAACAGTTACAACCGGAAGATCTATGTTAGGGAAAAAATCTATGGGTAATCCTCTATATGAAATATACCCCAAAATGAGGATTATAATAAAAATAACAGTCGTGAGAATAGGCCTTTTTACAGCTAATCTAGTCATTATGACCTCCCGCCTACCTCTGTTACTTCTTCACCGTCTCTAAGTATTTCCATGCCGTTTGTTATCAGTGTATCACCTTCGGTTACACCGGATATTACGGCTTTTCCTTTACCCGAATAGACAATATCTATTTGAATCCTCTTCGCTTTGTTGCCTCTTTTTACAAAAACGAAATCACCTTCGCTTGTTTTTCTGACAACCTCATCATTTACAACAAAGACAGAATGGAGCTTCTCTATTTCAATGTTAACATTTACAACAAAACCGGATCTCAAACTTTTATCCGGATTCTTTACCACAATCTCCAGCAATCCCGTGGATGTCATGGGATTAACCACACTCGGAACTCTGTTAACATACCCTATCCATTTTTTTCCCGGAATTACATCCGAAGTAATTATCGCTTCCATTCCCTTTTTAAAATGCTCTATATCTTTATCCGGGACACTTACAATAACTCTTACTCTCGAGAGATTAGCAACCGTTGCCACCGGTTTCTGCGGAGTAACCATATCTCCTTTTGCAAAACTTAGGTTTCCTACCGTTCCCGAAACAGGAGACTTAACAACCGCCGGCTTGAATTCCATGCCGACAACATCCCTATCAATTTCAGCTATGGGTTGATCCTTTCTAACAAAATCTCCCTCTTTTACGAGGTACTTTACAAACCGACCCGGCACCTGTGAAAGTGCGTAGGCATCATGTATACCTTTTACATTTCCGAAATAATCCATTGTGATTGAATAGTCTGTTTTCGATAATACTGAAGTTTTCACAACAGGATTAGATAAAGTTATCTCTTTTTTTGCCTTCTTGGGACCAATTGCGAATCTGAGACCTATAAGCACTAACACTATTATGCCGAACCATATAAAAAACTTTTTCATGATTCCTCCTTAAAAGTTAACATTTCCCGTTAAATATTGTATCTGATAATAATTTGATATTGCACTGTATTCGGCTTGAAGAAGATTCAAGTTAGCCTGCATCAATCCTACTTCCGCATCAAGATAATCAGTATTCGTAATTACCCCCTGCTCGTATTGTGTTTTTGCTATGTCAAGCCCTTCTTTTGCTTTTTCCACATTGAGTTTTTGAGCATTAATGTCTTCAATTGCTTTGTTGTAACTATTTACAAGAGAATGCAATCCCATATCCAAGCCGTCTTTAAGTTGCCTTTTAGCTATTCTTATCTGTTCAAGTCGTGACTTTGCCGTCTTTATATCTGCATAGCTTTTTCCACCATTGAATAGATTCCATGAAAGCACAGCGCTTACAGCCCATCCGCCTTTCCATTCTTCGGAAATACCGTTGGGCCATTTGTATTCGTAAGCGAATGCACCTATAAGAGTAGGTAGATTGGATGTTTTTGCCATAACCAATCCTCTTTCAGCTATCTGCTCGGTATAATTAAGTATTTTCAACGAGCGATTGTTTTCATACATGACTGTTTTGAGAGTATCCTCTGAAATTTTTCTATTCATGAATTTCAATGCCCCTTCGGGATAAATCGTCGTATCATCAATTGAACCGAGCAGCATCCTGAATCCCTTAAGTGCCAAGTCATGAGCATTGTGCGAACTATTCCGTTGCGGTAATAAGTTAGCAAGTTGCGTCTCGGCATTTAAAAGGTCGAGTTTTGAGGCTATTCCCTCATTATACATCTTCTTTACAGCATCCACATGCTCGGACATATCTTTTATCGTATTATCCATGAGTTCGCTGAATTCCTTCGTAACAATAACACCATAGTATGAATTTATAACCTGTACGGCTATTGAATCTCTAATCGCTGCATACTTTAATTCGGAAATTTTAAGCTGTGTAGAGGCGATTTTATATCCCTGCAATATTTTCCCCCATGTAAATATCGGCTGTTGCACCTGCAGTTTCCCGTCCCAATTATTTATGTTTCCTACGGTTATTTGAGTGGGGGATTGACCGGGAACCATAGCAGGCATGGTCATATAGGGCGCTTCGTTCAAACGGGTGTACATCCCGTTAACGGTAACGTCCGGAATGAAATTTGAGATAGCGGAAATCTTACCATATTTCGCCTGATTTACATCTTCTTTTGTCGATTTAATTAACAGGTTATTCTTATAAGCCTTCTCAATAGCTTGATCCAATGTAATTGCAGACAACATTGCGGGAAAGATAAGCATTGATAAGAATATCAGTTTCTTTGTCATAGCTCCTCCTTAATAATAATACTTTTGTAAAAATTCATTATTTCCTTTATTCTCCTTTCTACTTCTGAAAACTCTTTAATCAAACCAATATAATACATACCCAAAACCTGCTGGATAGAGCCGAGAATCATCGATGCCAACGATTCTGCAGATATAGCATTGATAATCACGCCTTTTTCTTGCCCTTCCCTTATAAAATCGGTTATGATTGCCATTCTATTGATCTTATTAGTCGGAATAATAGATCTCTTTTTTGCAAATATTCTGGCAATTTTAGATATATCAAGCGTGTATAACCTGAGTAATTGTTCCTTTTCCTTAAGTCTCCTCATCGATTGTTCGATAAGATTATCTATTTTTTCTTTAATTGGTAAATCCGATTTCAACACCCTTTCGGTCTCGCTTTTGAACATATTTACAGTATAAAGAAAAGATTCAACAAAGAGTTGTTCTTTATTCCCGAAATATCTGTATACCGTTCCTTTTCCCACATTGGATAATTTTGCGATTTCTTCAACATCCGTCCCTTCAAAACCCTCTTTGGAAAACACATTAATGGCATTTTCAAGTATTATCTGCTTTTTCTTTTCTCTATCGTCCATCGCTACCTCCATTACTTGGACGGACTTGTCCGTCCACTTTTCAAATATAATACTTTTTTTTCTTTTGTCAAGTGCTTTTCAGTACAATCATTCCCGAATAGAAATAAAAGGGAAATCATACACATTATCCCTCTATTTTATATTCTTATCCGCTTTACTAAAATGAGTAAACCATTATAATAGGAAAAAGGAGTGTT
>QNBC01000030.1 GCA_003641665.1 candidate division TA06 bacterium | reverse complement strand
ATTTACTCTCTTTAAAATATCTACACATCATTAAATACTCACCCCTAACCGTCTCCTCCGATACATACATTAATCTCTGTTCCTTTTTCATTCTGTAAAACTTCGTTCCTTCTTCTATGGATAGAATATACGATGATATGTGTTCCGGATTCAAATCGATTACGGTTCTTATCGTTTTTTCCGTTCCACTAAAATAACCGGGTATTCCGATTATAATATCTACGCTTATGTTGGGAAATCCGACATTTCTTGCCAATTCGTACGCTTTTAAGTTGTCCTTCGTATTGTGCAATCGCCCGAGAAATAAGAGTGTTTCATCATCCATTGATTGAAAACCTATGCTCAGACGATTAACACCAATTTCTTTGAGACACTGCAGTTTTTTGTAATCTACGGTACCGGGGTTTACTTCGACAGTTACCTCTTCTAATAATTCGTTTTTAAAAATACTCAACATATCGGCAATTTGATGGCATTTGAGTAGAGAAGGAGTTCCTCCCCCGAAATAGACAGTTTTAACCCCGGAAAAATCGTAATCTCTTCTATAAAGCGATACTTCCTTAGCGATCAATTTTTCGTAACCGTCATAACGGTTGCTCACTACAGAATAAAACGCACAATAATTACACTTACTTTTGCAAAAAGGAACATGAATGTAAACGGAATCGACTTTATACATTATTAATTGATTTTATTATGGAAAGGGCTTCCCCTAATCCTTTATCAGGTTCGAAATCGATGTATAACCCCTTAAACCTCATTAAAACTACAGTACCGTTTTCATAGAGAGATATGATATACGCATTGGGTGGAATTGAAGAAAATAAATCGCATTTCGGTTCGAGCAATACCGAAAATCGACGGATTCCTCTTCGCTTCAAAGTAGTCTCCACCTTTTCCTTGTAAAAACGTTTCGCGATGGAATCTATTATATCGATTTCAACGATACCCGATTTAAGTTTTCCGTTAACAATATCATCCAACCGTTTTTCATCGTTACATACCCCATTTCTGATAATTATTCTCTCTTTCGTCATATCGTTAAACATAAAGTTCAAATCCACATCGAATTCCCCCTTTCGGAACTGTTCTACCCTATTCTTAAAGTTAATATTATCGATTTCGAGAGTAATTCTCATCGCGGAAACTTAAAGATCCTATAAAATCTGATCTTCCTCCATATTTGATATAGGGGCGCTTTATTGTCCCAGGAAAAATAGATAAACAAAGGAGTCCCTACGACAAATTTATCTTCAAGCGGTCCCCAAAAACGGGAATCATCCGAATTGTCCCTGTTATCCCCCATCATAAAATACGAATTCTCGGGAACAACAACCGGACCAAAATTATCCCTTACGGATAGCCCCGTATACATAAATTCTCTATTTAACCAGTACTGTTGAATAAGAGAAGAATCAATTTCAAGCGCGGGGTACGTAACCGGATCTATATGTTGTACATACGGCTCTTCCATCCTTTTATGGTTGACATACAGAATTTTATCAATCACCTGAATCGTATCACCGGGAATGCCTACACATCTTTTTACAAATAATCTGTTTGCATAGGGATACTTGAAAATTACAATTTGCCCCCTTTCGGGTTTTTTCCATTGAACGATAAATTTATTTTTAAGCGGAACTTTAATACCATAACTCAATCTGTTCCCGAAAAGAAAATCTCCTACAAGAATTGTCTTTTCCATGGAACCGGTAGGAACCATATATGTTTGAATTAAAAATGCCTTCACAATTGCCGCAAGAATAATAGCAACAATTAATGACTCCGTCCAATCTTCGAGTGCACTTTTCTTCTTTTTCCTATTTCTTCTGAATAAATTCATTTCTACCTCTCTATGTTTAAAGCCACAAGGAAGGCATTTTGCGGTATTTCAACCTTGCCCACCTGTTTCATACGTTTTTTACCCTCTTTTTGTTTCTCAAGGAGTTTCCTTTTTCTGCTGATGTCCCCTCCGTAACATTTTGCCGTAACGTTTTTTCTTAGTGCCTTAACCACTGCTCTCGATATCACTCTCTTCCCGATTGAAGCTTGAATTACGACTTCAAAGAGCTGCCTTGGAATCTCCTCCTTTAATTTGGAGACGATTTTCTGACCTATATGATACGCTTCATCTTTATGAACTATGGTACTCAAAGCATCCACTTTATTTCCGTTGACCAGTATATCCAATTTTTCAAGCGGGGCCTCTCTGTATTCGGTAACATTGTACTCCATTGATGCATATCCTCTCGTTACGGATTTCAGTTTATCGTAAAAATTGAATATGATTTCGGAAAGAGGGAACTCATAAAGTGCACTAACTGTCCCTTTTGTAATGTAATTCACTTTCTTTTGCACCCCTCTTTTTTCCATGGATAATTTGATGATATTTGAAAGATATTGGTTTGGCGTAATTATCTCCACCTCCGCGTAGGGCTCCATTATCGTTTCGATATAAACGGGATCGGGGAGCTTTGAAGGACTATCTATTTCTATAGTTTCACCTTTTGTCAGTTTGACTCTATATGTAACGTTAGGCATTGTGGCTATCAAATTCAATTCAAATTCCCTTTCAAGGCGTTCCTGTATAATTTTCATATGCAGTAACCCAAGAAATCCGCATCTGTAACCGAATCCAAGGGCATCGGAAACTTCTTTTTCATAATAAAGCGAGGCGTCGTTGAGACTCAATTTCTCGATTGCTTCCCCTAATTTTTCATAATCTTCACTCTCCGAAGGGAAAAATGCCGAATAAACAAGCGGTTTTATTGCTTTATAACCGGGAAGCGGTTCGATATCCTTGCTTTTATCATTAAAAACCGTATCACCTATATGAATATCCTTGATTGTTTTTATTTCACAAACGATATACCCGACTTCTCCCGCCGATAATTTGTCCACGGAGCTTGTGGGTATGGTAAAAAGCCCTATATCACTGACCTGATATGTTTCATCAGTCGCATGAAAATGAATAACATCTCCCTTTTTCACCTCTCCTTCAAAGACTCTGATATATGGAATCGCTCCTCGGAATTGATTGTAAATGGAATCAAATATAAGGGCTTTTAACGGTTTCTTTTTATCCCCTTCAGGTGGTGGAATTTTCTCCACAATCGTCTCAAGCAGTTCCTTCACTCCCTGTCCCGTCTTTGCACTAATCTTTAAGATTTCGCTTCTGTCTACTCCGAGCAGATCTACAATCTCATCCTCGGTTTTTTCTATATCACATCCGGGGAGATCCACCTTGTTTATAACGGGAATGATCTCAAGATCATTGTCTATTGCCTGATAGAGATTGCTTATCGTTTGGGCTTCCACTCCCTGCGTACCATCTACAAGAAGCACTGCTCCCTCACATGCCCCCATGCTCCTCGATACCTCATAGGAAAAATCCACATGTCCCGGAGTGTCGATAAGATTCAATATGTATGTAACTCCATTATTGGCTATATAATTTAACCGAACATGATGAGCTTTTATCGTAATGCCATGTTCTTTTTCAATATCGAGGCTATCGAGAAACTGATCCTCATGCTTTTCCTTCTTCAGGCTACCGGTAATCTCAAGAATCCTATCGGCAAGTGTGGATTTACCATGGTCAATATGCGCAATAATGGAAAAGTTTCTTATTCTCTTCATATACCGTTAATCCCTATATCAACATTTATATGATAGCCAACATTCTTATTATTTATATCATAAAATAAATTTCCCTCAACGAGTAAATTTAAATAATAATAAGATATTTTCACATTGCTCCTTACTCCGATAAATGAACGGAATTTAATGTCTCTATTGGATATTTTGTAAAATCCGTAATTATCGGAAAACAGACCAAAGGAGAGCTGATTTATGTACGGCAAGGTAATGAATGATAATCCTTTCCCCAGATTTCTTCCGACAATGTAATCCGTTCCGACCTCAACTCTCTGTGGTATGTCATAATCGGGGAAACCACCGTATTTTCTCTTGTCAATAAACAGGGATGTCCTGGATATTACTCCTGTTGCATAGTAAAACGAATAGATTAGGTGATTCACAACTCTTCTATTCATCGGCTTATTCAAATTGAATTCGATATTGAGCAAATTGAAATTTTCCGGGCAAAGGAGTTTTTTCGAAGAGTATTTATCTTCAACGGATATTGCAATATTTTTCTTCGGTAAAATATCATCATTGTATGTCCCATTCCCCTTTCCGGCATAGAATCTACCGTCATAAAATATCGTCCGCAGTGTATCTTCTCTTCTGTAATTTACCGAAAGGTCAAAACCACCGTAAACTTCCGGAGAATTAGAGAGAACAACAGGGATATTGAAAAGCAATTGAGCACTTTCTTCAATATAGTATGTGAAATGATCTGTTGAGGCATTATATCGCCAGATAAACGGAATACGCAAATAGTTAATACTTACGGTGGGATATAAAGTGCTGTTTATGTAATTCAAATAAACTGTGGGGGAGGGATCAAATAGATTGCTTCCGATAAATCCGTAAACCACATTTTTCAAAAGAGGATCTTCGAATAACCCCGCTAAAACAAAGCGTGGATTGAATTTAATACTATTCCCTGCCATGTCGACAAATTCGGGCAAAATAATCGGTATAAAACCTACCATTTTCATTTTGGTAAAGGGATTATATTTTCCCTTTTTTATGTCGGTTATCGGCATATATTCAGCAAACGGAACATTATCCGTTTCCTCTTTAATTCGCACTTCGTATGTATCATTAATATTGTCTTTATATTCCAACGAAAAACCTTTTCTACCGTGATAATCGATAAAATAGAGGGTGTCCTTCACGAAGAAGGGCTGGAAGTGTCCGGAAAATGCCTTTGTTTCCCTGTAATATTTCTTTTCATTCATATTATATCTGTAAATCTCCGGTCTACCGCAAAAGTAACCGGTGAAGTAGAGTGTTGTATCATCTGCGAAAAACGGATGTCTGCTTTCACCGGCAGAGGAATAAATGCTATCAACAACATTTCCGTAACCGTCGGTAATCCTTATATATCGTGTTTTCCCGATTTTTTCGTATGCAATTTTACCACCGTAACAGGTTGGTGTTACATAGTATTCGAAGTTACTATCCGGTCTAATTAAAACGGTTTTTTTATTATCATAAATATTATACTTTACAAGTTCCCCTTTCGTTCCCACAAATTCCGTATAAATAATCGTACTATCGTTGTAAAAAACCGGATTCGTGGATTTCGAATTATGTGTAATATAAAAGTGCTTCCTATTGTTCAATTTAAAGAGAACTATATCTTCGAGTATCGTTCCATGCCTATCCCTTACAGTTTTTGAATATACGATATTCTCTCCGTCAGGAGACAGGTCGAAATACGCTCCCACATCATTATCTATCCCGTGAGTTTTTCCGTTCTTCCTGTATACCAAACGATTTACAGGAATATCAAGATCGTTAAATCCGCTATACACGGCAATTGAATCTTTTTCCTTAAAACCTTTCATATACACAAAAGGTGTTTCCATTTTTTTATATGAAGGAGAACTATCATCTCTAATCGATGCTCTTTCCCTCTCAACCCATCTTACAAAATCGTCATAAGCGAAATCACTTGTTGCAACGATATAACTTAAATGGAACGGCAAAAACAATCCGAGAATCGATTGTGTTTTAAGTATACGTTTGAGGTATATACTGTCTTCTTTCATCTTCATTTCAATGATTCCATGACCCTCTTCATAGTAATACCTGCCGTCTATCAAATCGTTTATCGCTGTTTGATCGAGAAAATTGAAATCCAATAGCGTTTTATTTTTAACCCCATCCCGTATAAACATCTTCCTATTATCGTCCATTGTCTCGGCACAGTACTGGGCAATCCCTTCGTAAAACCATTGCGGTATGGTACTCATGGTGAGAATTCTCAGAGGTGTCCAATTAAGCGGTGTCAACGCCTTGTATGTTGCAATATGGGAGAATTCGTGTCTCGCTACACGCCTTAGCCAGGGGATGTTTCCTGTTGTTACGGTATAATACGGATGGGTGTTTATATTTATAATATCCCCCACGCTGTTTGCCATACCGTTTGACATCTCATCATAATTATTCAAAACAATATCGGTATGCCCACGCGGAGCACCTAAAATGAAATTAACCGTATCACTGAACGGAATGAGAATATCCAAGACCTTTTGTGCATCTACTGAGTCATTGGAAGGGTAATAAACGGTAAAGTTACCCGATTCCAGATAGTTCCATTTAATTTCCGGATGGTTGTAAACGGAAAGAACACCAGAAAAGACACTTCCATTGATAAACAATGCAAGTAGAAAAATATATATCGAATGTTTAAGATTCATATCAGAAATTTATTCCGAGTGTAATCCTATGCGCATCACCGAGTACGACAAGCGGTGTATACGAATAATCGAGATTAAATCTCTTTGTTCTGACGCCAAGTCCGAGATTAAATCCGGCAAGAATATCTCCGCTTGAGTCATATTTCAAATTTCTACTATCGGAATAAATATATCCCATTCTAAAAAGTAATGCTCCGTTAATGTTCCACTCGAATCCTGCTGACATATCAAAACCGTTTGTCTTGTCATAGAAGATATCTACCAATAAAATATATGAGTTTTCAGCCAGGGCATATGATGAACTGAACCTGTATTTTATATCTATGGGAACACTGCCGTATCCCTTCATCAATTCTCCGCCGATGTCATCGATTAACAGCCCCAACCTCAAATCGTTGAATTTGTAATTTACATCAAATCCACCTACCATAAACATATTTGCCATGGTATCGATACTCGAATAACCGTATTTGAAAATTGCGGCGGCTGCAAGCGATTTCACAATTTCTCTCGAAAACGTCATATTCAAGAGAAACGCCTGTGGAGTGAAGTAATGCGTAACATTACCATACTCGTCAGTGCCTTCTATTTTTCCATAATTACAGTAATTTAAAGCGGCGCTCAGTACTCCGATTTTATCAAAACCTTGATAGTATGCCATTCCTCCGATATTAACGGATTGTGGGTATTTAACAAATGACAACTCCGCCCTTCTTCCGTTAAAATACGCAAGAGCCGCCGGATTTGCCGCAATTGTGTTTGAAGGTCCGAAGTATGCTCCACCTTCACCACCTATGGCTCCTTGAGCGGCTGATATCGGTAAATTTAAAAGATCGTAGGAATAAATTGAAAAAGGGATTATTACAAATAATGCGAGTAATAAAATATATACTTTTCTCATAAAATGCCTCCTAACTTTTAATAACAGATATGGGATTAAATGTCAAGATATATATCGTAATTAAGGTAGATAGGCCCGCCTGCACTGAAATTTCGGCGGGGAGGTATAGAAGACATATTAACCGGGAATAATTGAAATGCTGAAACAAGTTCCAAAATGAAAAATGGTTGCTGTGATGCTGAATCAAATTCAATATCACAGACGTGTCTCTCCCTTTAGAAATAATAACTTATTCCCAATTGTACTCCGTTTTGTGATTTCATCTTGCCGAACGATGTTTTATCCGAGCCGAATGCATATAGCGAAGATAGTTTTATATTTAAATTGTCGTAAGGTTTGAATGTAACGGAGGGTAGATAAATCACTCCGTAATTGTCTTTTATATCCTCAAAATCGCCAATCTCGATTCCCGCATCAAAGGGTGCAATCTCAATTTTACCATTTGCAAACGGAAATCTGCTACCTAAAAAAAGATAATTGTTAAGATTATCCTCCCCCTTTTCATTCTCAAAACCGCGCAAATACTGTACACTCACATAGAAATCATTTGTAAACGTATAATCCGCCCCAATCAAATATTTCAAATAATAATTCCCACTTATATTAGTTGAGTCCATGATTCCCATTCCAATGGCATTGAGATCTATGACAAACGAATCTTCCATCGGAATAAATGCCGTAATATCACCCCACACACCTACATCACCAAGAACTCCGTAGAAGGAGAAGCCTGTCATATGAATACGAGGATAAAAAAGAGTGCTATTAACATTGAAAACTGCGGGAAGCGTATCAGCGGTTACCGTTATTTTTTTAATCCAGGGCAATCGCTCCCTCGAATACAAATAATATAAAGAAAAATCAAAATCAAATAGCGAATATGATACCTTTCCGCCACCTAAAAGATTTTCTTTGAATGATTCGGGCATAATAATCGTATCCTTCATCTCTCCGATTGTTATTCCCGGAGCTAAAAACAGCGACTGGCTAAACATCGCGGAATTCGATGAATCGGGTAAAAGATCCGGTATAAAATAGGGTAAAAAAACACCTGTAGCGGTTAATCCTTTGTAATACAAATCCGTTTTCAGAGAGTATACACCTAACCTTTTCTTAAAACTCCAACTGTCTTGAAAATCATAGGGATTTATAAAATCGTTAGGACTTATCTCATCCCCCGCTCCCCATGTTATACGCTGCTTCCCGACTCTTACATCCATAAAATCAAAGGGGAATTTCATAATATTCACATACATCTCTTTTACGCGGAATTCGTACTTGAAGTAACGATCGTATTCCGATAAGTCAATAGTGCCGGTTATATCGGGAAGAGAGAGCAATCTGACATTCATATTGGTAAAGAAAGATGTGTTATTGTAAAGCGATGACTTTATTTTTATCCCCAAGAGATCTTCGATACGAAGATATTGAGGCTCCGATGAGAACGAGATTCTATTTGTACTTTCAAAATAACCGTTCAACTCTGCGGCATTCACGCTAACAGCCCCCGCTATGAGGATTATAAATCCGATTAGTATTAATCTTATTCTCATACTCACCTCACTGCCTGAGATATCTTTTCGTAAAGATATTATTCTTTAATCCTGTATTTAATTTTATATCTTCGAGTTTCATAATCGATGTGTGCTTCGCTTTTATATCCCTCATTGTAGAAACAGCTGCTATCCAATAGCCTTTTAAATTCACGATACTATCTGCTGTCATCTCTTTTACAAGTATGCTATTTCCTTTGAAGTACTCGGTTTTGACGGGGAAATAATTTTTCCTGTTTATGGTCAAAATTTCATATTTATAACTGGTTTTACACCCTTTTTTAGGCGTAATTTTAATTCTGTACGTAGAACTGTCACTTTCAAGAATAGTGCCATCCCAATTATCGGCATAGCTTTTTGGCTCCATATCCTCGTACGTGAAATCGGTGCCGGCAAATTTCGAACTTTTCACATTGGATGATATTCTCTTTATCTTCCCGAATGCAGGTAAGTAGATATAAAATACACCATTGGGGAGAGATAAGAATCCAATTCCCTTATATTCTGCGGGAGCGATAAATTTTCCCAGTCGTTTATCCTTTCCTTTCTGGAAAATCTCAATCTTTCTCACTGATCTGTTCCCGTTTTTATCCGTTAATGTCATATTGATTTTCATATATTGATCCTTTGGTGCACTCATGATATTGTCCACTCTTTTCAAAATAACTTCAGGTTGCAATTCATTCGCACTAAATACAACATTGAAGCTCAAGAGAAAGATTGAAATCGTTATAATTGTCCTTCTATTCATCTGCTACCTCCTTTTTAAATATATTTTTCTTTATACTCACGAGAATCGATGATAATATAACTGTTGCCCCAAAAGCCGATCCAATCATTGTTATCGAAATCAGTATACCGAAACGTCTTAGTGGAACCAGGTTAGCAAACACAAGAACACAGAAACCGGAAATCACTACAAGCATATTTATGAAAATTGCCTTCCCCGTTGTATTCAGTGTCGCTTTCAAAGCGGTTTTCTTATCGGTTTTAGCAATCTCTTTTCTGAATCGCTCGATAAAGTGGATAGAATAATCGATACCGATTCCCATGGATATACTTCCTACAAGTGCCGTTGCAATATCGAGAGGAATATTTATTAGCCCCATAACACCAAAGATGAGAATTAGGGTAAAAGCAACCGGAACTATGCCTATTAAACCTCCCACAAAGGAACGTGTTAGCAATATCATGATAATAAGAATGCTGACAAACGCTATAATAAGGCTAAATATCTGACTCTTAACGATGCTTGCATCCAACTTGATATTAATTAGCGGCATACCCGTTAAATGAAATTTAACGGATTCATTCGAATGCTTTTTTATATATTCTTCGATTTTCGCGACAATCACTTTCGTTTTCTTTAATGAAAGATCACTGTCCAAACTCGCCTGTATGAGTGCTTCATTGTTATTCAAATCAACCATGTTATTAATCATCTCTTCCCCTTCAAGAAGGAACCATAGATTATTTATCTTCATTGTCGATGAAGGAATAACCTCATTTCCACTTACAATTTTATTCATCCTAACGATTATGTCCGCTATGGAATTGGTATTGTTGACATTATTTATCTCTTTCAAATAATTTTCAAAATAATAGATTTCTTTCAAAACCTTCGGATCTTTCGGATTTCCCTCTACAAGAATTTGTAGCATAGAACTTCCCCCAAATTCTTTCGATATAAGGATTTCACTTCTCTTTATCTCGCTATTTTTACCAAAATAATCGGTATAACTAACCTTTCTTTGGATAAAAAACGTTCCGATAATCGCAATAACAATAACAACTGAAGTAAATATAAGCCCCACTTTTCCGTGTCTAAGAATAGTTTCGTTTGCACTCATAAGATAATGAGAAAGCCGAGAATCCGATTCCGAGTTTGAATGTTTTGTCTTGTCGGGTAAATAAGAAAGACAAATAGGAACTATAAGAACTGAAACTACAAATGCAAACAGAACACCAAGCGATGAAAAAATTCCAAATTCCCTAATCATGGTAAAAAAAGAACCGAACAGGAAAGAAATGAATCCAATCATTGTTGTTACAGCTGCGAGAAAAACAGGCAACAGAACATTCGAAAGTGCTTTTTCCGCTTTTTCTCGGTTGGAAATGTCACTCGTTTTTAATTCCTCGAATTTACTCAATATGTGGATACTGTAAGCACTTCCCACGGCAAGGAGTAAGACCGGTATAATATCAGATAGTATGGTAAATTCTTTACCGGCAAGAACCATAATACCAATTGTCCATATGATGCTGATAGTCACTGAAGCAAGTGGTAGCACTACTCCTCTCAACGATCTGTAACTCAATAATAGAATTAGAATCATGACGAGGGCAAGAATCGGGACAAGCAATTTAATATCATGCAAAATCGATTTGCTTATGGCAAACAAAAGAAATGGAATACCACCTGTATAGATTTTTGCTTCGGAAAAATTTCGTTTCAAAAGCAATTTTATACTATTTACAACTTCCATTTCATCCGAATTATTTGATATCTTACAAAGAATCATCGCTGTTCCAAGGTCTTTGGAAATCACTGTTCCAATGTACATTTTGTTGGTTCTAAGTCTGTTTTTTAGACTATCAATAGCAGCCCTTGTTATGGGGATATTATCTTCATCAATCAATTTCTTAATGGTGATATCTCCGTTTTCCGATGTTATATCAATAGTGTTCACCATATCAATCACACTGCTTATGCCTTCCATATTGCTTAGAGAGTCGGTGATTGCCACCATTTTCTTTATTATTCGCGGTGTAAACAGATTCGGTGAATTTATTGCTATCATTGCTATCTGATTACCTCCGAAATGGCTACCGACTGTATTAAATGTCTTGACAACCGGATCGGATTTGGGGAAGTAACTTACAATATCAGGATTAATTTTTATTTTTGTTGCTTCGAAACCGAGAAATAGTGTAATTATTAGAATCAATACACCGATTATCAACCGATATCTTATGATAAACTTTGCAATCCTATTCATATTAACCTCTCGACCTATAAACCAATTTAGTATATTGGTCTACAATTACATAAAAAATTTTATCTTTTTTCTATCCCTTTAAAAAACACATCCATCAAACTGTTAACATGCCTGAAAATATCCCTCTGCTTTATGTCCGTAGCCCATTTATACTCGAATCCTTTAAGTGCAATCACAAATGCATTCGCTACATCTTCAGGGTTTTCCATTGTAAAAGCCCCTTTATCAATTCCGGCTTTCAATATTCCCGTAATTATTCTCTTTTCTTCATCATCATATCTCTTTCTGATTTTTTCCACAAACCCGAATTCCCTAAAATAATCTTCTCGGAACGATTCATAAAAATCGGCAACTTCCTTTAATAATTTAACCCTTGTCAAAACATAAACCCTCAATTGCTCTTTTGGATCATCCGTTGAAGCTATAGCACTCCGCATTTTCGAAAACAGTTTGACAACTTCTCTATTAATCACTTCAAGAGCAATTTCCTCTTTACTGCCATAATAGTGATAAAGTGTACTTTTCCCCTTTCCGCAAGCTCGTGCAATATCATTCATTGTTGTTTTGGAAATGCCGTATTTTGATATTAATTTCCCGGCTGCCTCAAGTATTCTCTCTTTTAGTTCATCATTTCCATTATTCATAATACCAACCTATCGACCATTTTAGTTTCTTGGTCTATTCTAATATAACTCATTTCTATTTCTTTGTCAATTTAATTTTTCGATTTGTGGTAAATAGGCCCGCCTGCTCTGAAGTTTCGGCGGGCATGTATAAACATCGTATATTAAAATAGAAGTTGCGAGGAGACATATTAAGCGATAATAATTGAGACGCTGAAACAATTTCGGAACGAGATTTTTTTGAAATCATTTTGTAGTTTCAAAACCAAAATGATAACCATTTTATTAAAGGTCGTAAATATGTTTTTTTTACTTGCCTTTAATATAAAGCCCCCCTAAATTTCACAACTTCAGATATTTATTATACTCTTTTTCTTCCCCAATCGTTGTCACATCTCCGTGACCGGGAAAAACAAGTGTATTTTCATTCAATACAAGCAATTTCTCCTTTATGCTCTTCTTTTCCATTGTCAAATCGTTTAAAGAAAAACATCTTCCAATAGCCCCTTTAAATAGAGTATCTCCGGAAAATAAAAATCTGCCGTTAACTAAAAATGAAAGACTTCCCTTGGTATGCCCGGGAGTCTTAATCACCTCAATATCAAAATCTCCCGCATAAATGACCTTCTCATTCATAATATTGATATCGGCTTTCCTGGTTTTTATATCCAGGGAAAGCATTAATGAACGATTGAGCTCACTGTTGGTTAACATCTCATTATCTTCCTCCGATATAATTAAAGGAATACTATAATCATTCCTCAACCTATCGGCACCACTAATATGATCAAAATGTCCATGAGTATTCAAAATAAAAGCGGGGAACAAACCGTTTTGTTTCAAAAAGGCTTTTATACTATCAAATTCCTCTTCAAAATATGCCGCCATATCGATAAAAAAACAGTTGTTACGGGCGCCTGCAATAATATAAGTATTTGTTTCTATTATACCGGCAACAAATCTCCAAATTCTTATATTGACATCATCAATCAAAAGGTATATCTTTTCCATATTAGAAAATATAATATTAAACATAGGAGGTCAAGTGAAAAAGATATTTGCTACTCTACTCATAGCCATTCTTCTGTCATCCTGTAATAAAAGTAGTTTTAATATCTCTCCGAAAAATCCTAAGCCCGGCGAGACGGTAAAGATCAAAATAAAATCAGATGAATATGCTGTAGTTAATTTACATTATGAGGCTCTTCCCGACTCTCAAATGGTAATAAACAGTCACAATGGATATGCTACATTCAAAATTCCCGAAAATATCTATTATATTACTTATGATATTGAAAATAGCGATTCAATGATCAAACCTCTTTCGGTTTTGGAAATTTATACCGACTCGGGAAAACCGATAAGAGGTTATTATTTTGCAAAGGGAATGCTCCTTGCAAAAGAGAAGAAGACCACCGATGCAATAAACAATTTCAAAAAAGAAACGGATCTTTATCCTTCGAATTACGATGCTTTTTTTGAAAATCTCTTCCTAACGAATGCAAAAATCAACAAAGATAGCATTATTGTAAGCTTAAATAAAAAATACTCCAATCCCGACCTTCTTGAAAGTACAATAAATTACTATTATAAAACCGGCAATATAGCACTTGCACAAGAATATCTCAATAAGTTTTTACAGCGTAATTATACTTTCACAAAATCATACCTTAGCGGTTACCTCACTTACTACAATAAAGATAACTCTAAAATTTTAGATAAAATACTTTCCGGAGTAACAAACGAGCAACTAAAAAAACAATTTATTCTTAATCTGTTTTACTATTCAGTAATGGATAACAATAAAACCAGAGCTAAAACTTATGGTAATTTATACATAAACATTGACACAACATCAGCTAATCGTGCAGATGTATTATACTGGATGTATCGAATGAAATTAAAGAGTATTAATGATGTATTACCCCTTGCGAAGAAATTCCCGTCATCAAGATATGCTTCAAGGGTATTTGGCAATTATATAAATCTTCTAATTGAAAATAACAAAAAAGACTCCGCTTACAGTACTGCTAAGTCGTTTATTTCATCTTATTTTCTGCCGGATTTTATTATTAATTTCGGATATTCTGTACTTGAAAAGATACCTTCAAAAACCGCGGATTACCTCAATTTGATCAATAAGCGTTATCCTGAAATAAATTCTTTTAAATTGAGGAATTACTATGCAATCAGAAACTATGATTACAATGAATTTGTAAATAAAAAAAACACATTTTACACATATTTCTATGATCTTAAAAGTAGGCTTTTCAAAGGCATCAATGATAATAACAATGCATTAAAATATGCTAAATTAGCTGTGGAGCACATGAAATTAACGGATAATGATGACACCGATATTCTGGATAATCTCGCATCCCTATTCTTTACTACCGGTAAAAATAATGATGCTAAATCACTTGCTTTCAAAATATTAACAAAATCTCCCTCTGATAGCATTGCCAGAAATATTATCTCAAAATTCTATCCCAAAAGCAATATTGATAGTATCATAAATTCTGAAATTAATAAACGGTTAAAGGTGAACACATTAAACATAAAGGCGGACAATTTTACAATAAAATCCATAAACGGTAAAACATTCTCTCTTGATAAACTAAGAGGCAAGGTGGTTGTATTGAATTTTTGGGCTACATGGTGCGGTCCGTGCAAACACGAGATTCCTTATATAAGTAAACTTCCGGGCTTATTCTCATCCGACAATGTTATCTTTCTCGCTATATCCGATGAGGACAGTACAAGAATTGCAAAATTCGTACAAACGCATCCATTCAAGTATAATGTCTGTTTCAAAGGAAACAAAGTTTCCGAGATCTACAATATTAAAGCCATTCCCACCCATATTATAATCGATAAAAAAGGATATGTTCAATACAAACATATAGGTTATATTCCAGGGATAGAAAAGAAGATAGAAATGGAAATAAAGTTGCTTTTAAAATAATTCCAATTGGCAAAAAAGAAGGGCAGGATAAACCTGCCCTTTTCTCATTTCAATCTATTTCTCCGACTATTTCATAAACAGAAGTTTGGATGTCATGCTCTTTCCCGATGAACTCAGCCTCACAAAGTAGATACCTCTTCT
>QNBC01000029.1 GCA_003641665.1 candidate division TA06 bacterium | reverse complement strand
CTCTGAAATAATCCCTTTTCTTACTAACTTCAATAGCTTTCAGCAAGTTTTCGGAAGATTTTTCCCCCATCCTCTCGATTTTTATAAGTTCATCAAGTTTAAGCTTGTAAATAGATGTAATGTCGGTTATAAGTTTCTTGTCAACAAGTCTTGAAATAAGTTCCTCTCCCAATCCTCTTATATCCATTGCATTCCTTTCGGCAAAATGCTCTATCCGCCTCTTTAGCTGTGCGGGACAATTGGCATTTATGCATCGTATAGCAACTTCTTCCGGTAATTTAACAAGCACACTTCCGCAAACGGGACATTTTTCAGGGGCATGAATTTCCTTTTCCTTTCCACTTCTTGCCGTCCTATCATATCCAACAATCTTAGGTATTACATCGCCTCCCTTTTCCACAATAACCGTATCACCTATTTTTATACCGAGACGTTTCACCTCATCCATATTGTGAAGAGTGGTCCGTGATATGGTGGAACCTGCCAAAAGAACCGGTTCAAGCACTGCAACGGGCGTTACGACTCCTGTTCTTCCAACTTGAAACGCAACATCTCTCAGTATCGTTTTCGCCTGCTTTGCTTTGAATTTATATGCAATTGCCCAACGAGGCGCCTTTGCCGTACTGCCTAGCATAGCCTGATAATCGAATCTGTTAACTTTTATTACCATACCGTCGGTCATAAATCTCTGTTTATCCCTTATCCGATCCCATTTATTAATAAGTTCCATCACCTCTTTAATTCCAATTGCAAGTGACCTATTCTCTATAACAGGGAGTCCCAACGATTTTAATTTCTCCAGTGTGCCAAAGTGTGTGGAAATATCCGGAAATATTTGATTTCCCATGGAATGAATAAAGAGATCGAGATTCCTCTTCGCGACTTCCTTGGGATTTAACAACTTCAAAGAACCTGCCGTGGCATTTCTCGGATTTGCAAATGGCTTTTCGCCTGCCTCCTCCCGTTCTGTGTTTAACCGGATAAAGGTCTCCCTGTCCATAAAAACCTCCCCCCTTACATCAAGACTGACAGAAGAGTTCCATAACCTCAAAGGAAGACGTTTTACGGTTTTTATATTTTCAGTAATGTCATCACCTACAACGCCGTTCCCTCTTGTAGCCCCCAGCACTAAAACTCCATCTTCATATACAACTCTGACTGCTACACCGTCTATTTTCGGTTCCACAACATATTCAATATCATTATCCGTTTTAAGCAAATCCTTTATCCTTCTGTCAAATTCCTCTATCTCATCGAAACTATATGTGTTATCCAAACTCAGCATAGGTATGGGGTGTCTTACGGATTTGAATTCGGTCAAGGGCTCTCCCCCCACTTTACGAGTTGGAGAATCGGGTGTTATAAGATCGGGAAATTTATCTTCAAGGTCTCTCAACTCCCTATACAGGCGGTCATATTCTTCATCGGAAATTTCCGGTTCCGCAAGAACATAATACCTGTAATTGTGGTAATTGATCTTTTCCCGTAATGCTTTTATTCTTTTTTTTGCTTCTTCTTTTTCCATTCGAAAAAAGGGGAGCTTATGCTCCCCTCCTATTACTTTTCATTCTCCTTTTCGAGCTTACTTTCCTCTATAACCTTCTCGGCAATTTCATGCGGAACAGGTTCGTATTTCGCAAACTTCTGCGTAAAACTACCCTTTCCCTGTGTCATGGAACGCAACTGTGTCGAATATTTATACAGTTCCGCTTGCGGGACCAACGCTTTGATAACCTGTTGTTTTCCTTTCGCTTCCATACCGAGAATTTTTCCTCTTCTCGAGCTGAGATCCCCCATAACATCACCCATGAAACTTTCCGGAACGGAAACTTCTACTTCCATAATAGGTTCAAGGAGTATAGGATCAGCTTTGGGCATGGCATTCTTAAATGCCAGAGAAGCCGCCACTTTAAATGCCATATCCGATGAATCTACAGAATGATACGATCCGTCATACAGTGTGGCTTTAATCCCTACCATCTTGTAGCCCGCGAGAAAACCGTTTTCCAATGCTTCTCTTAATCCTTTTTCAACCGAAGGAATGTAGTTTCTCGGTACTACACCTCCCACAATAGCATCGACAAATTCGAATTCACCATCTTTTAACGGCTCGAACTTCACCCATACATCACCATACTGCCCGTGTCCACCCGATTGTTTCTTATACTTCCCTTGGGCTTCCGCCGTTTTTCTGATTGTTTCCCTGTATGGTATTTTCGGCTTTTTAACTTCAACGGAAACACCGAATTTGGATTTTAGTTTCTTAATCATTATATCAAATTGAGCTTCACCCATACCGAAAATCAATGTCTGTTTGAGTTCAGGATCAAATTTATAAACAAACGTCGGATCCTCGTTATTGAGCCTAGTAAGCCCTCCGGCGACTTTCTCTTCATCATTCTTATCCTTCGGCTCTATAGCTAGTGAAATCGTGGGTTCGGGAAATTCTATTTTATCCACAACCACAGGATTTTTCTTCTCCGTTATTCTATGATTCGTTTTTACACTTTTCATTTTAACGAGTAAACCGATATCACCTGCACTAAGTTCACCGTCAACCTCAATTCTTTTATTCCCTGTCATAATGTAAAGCTGGTTGACTTTTTCCGTGTTACCCGAATCAAAATCATAGATCTCGGAACCGGGAGCGATTTTAGACGAGTAAAGCCTTACAAAATTCATCTCTCCGAGGTGCGGATCAATAATGGTTTTGAAAACGATACCGGAAAGAGGTGAATCGGCATTAATTTCAACCTCGTTTTCCGAAGCATCATAACCCTTAACGGGGTAAATGTCAGCAGGTGAAGGTGCATACTTGGCAAGATAATCAAGCAGCAATTCCGTTCCAAAATTTATCGAAGCATCAGTATACAAAATGGGATAAAGTGTTCCGTTCAATATTCCCGCTTTCATTCCTTTTTCAATCTCTTCATCTGACAGAGAAAGCTCCTCGAGATACTTTTCAGTAAGTTCATCGGTTGTTTGGGCAACCGCTTCCACGAACTTCTCCATTGCCTCTTCAACCTGTGCATTGTACTCTGCCGGGATCTCACCCGCTTCAACCTTACCATCTTTGTAGAAATAGGCTTTCTTCGTCAAAAGATCGATCACGCCTTTAAAATCCAACCCCTCGCCCATTGGTAGCTGTACGGCGATCGCTTTTGTTCCCAGCCTATCGATAATTTCTTTTAAAAGTTCTTCATGCTTGGCATGTTCCTTAGCGATTTTGTTAATAACCAAAAACATCGATTTATTATCTTTCGATATTAGCGAGTACGCCTTCTCTGCACCCACATCAAAACCGGAAAGGGCGTCAAACACGAGAACCGCACTGTCAACGGCTTTAACCGCCGAATAGACATCTGCAATAAAATCGATATATCCCGGGGCGTCAATTAAAGTAAAAGCCTTCTCCTGCCATTTGAAGTAGGCGGTTGAAAGACTCACACTCATCTTTTTATCTATTTCATCCTCGGTATAGTCAAGGATGCTGTTTCCTTCATCTACCTTATTCAACCTGCTTGTAATTTTTGCATTGAATAGAAAAGTTTCTCCGAGGGAAGTTTTACCAACTCCATTATGACCAAAAAGGCCGATATTTCTTACATCTTTGATATCAATTCCTTTCAAGTTTGTCCTCCTTCTTAAATTTTCTCATATATACCATTATTCGAGTTTTATGTCAATATTAAGACATTATTGGAAATGATGACCAAACCATTCTTTTTGCCGGGGAACATATTATACATCCCTTTTTAAAAGTAAGAACCAATGATAATAAAATTGAATCGAAAATTGGTGCGTATACACTTATCGCCGATTGTAAAATTGTTGTCATAATTTGCTCTATTTTCTAAAATGATAAACAAAGCCAAAAATACATTTATATCTCGCATGCTGTTTCATATCCTGAGATTCCGAATTTGTTTCGGAACCACTTAGCCCATGAATCAAGTTCAGGACGACAGGGGGAGGTCTTACTGAGCTTGTTTCGGAATCTCTCTTATTACCGGTTAATACGGCTATATCTATCCGCCGGGACTTTAGTGCAGGCGGCCCCATCTACCAAATATACTTGACTCAAATTGTATGTAATGTTAAACTGTATAAGTATTGGAGTGTTGTTTTATCGCTGAAAGGGTTATAATTTTAATTTAAACAAAGGAGGTGATTATTTAATAACTTTTAGGCGAGAGTAAAAAAAACGATTAACATTTAAAAAGGAGAAAAAAATGAAAAAACATCTTTTAGTTGTTTTAATTGTGCTTGTGAGTTTTGTATTTCTATCTGCCGAAATGACAGACGTTGATATGGCGAAAAAAGGTATTTTTTTACAGACGCAATCCGTAACTGATTACAGTACGATTACAACGAACAATTCACCCGATTTTGGTGATATGGACAATTCCTCCTATAGGGAAGGCAACAGATGGAGTGACGATATACTGATTATGAGCAAGGGAGTACCAACATGGGGTGTCTTAAGCACAGACGTCGATGAAACAAATCAAGATATTTATGTGTCTCTTTTGGTCCCCCACTCAGGACAAGACGATACGATATATACATACAGATCCACTGATGGAGGAAGAAATTGGTCTCCTTTTTGGACATATCAAGGTAGTAGCATTGCCGGCGGAATAATAGATCAAGAGATCTTGGTGGGACATAGTACGGGAGGTACTTGGGTGTACAATTTTATGATGTTTGACGGTTCCGGTTCTAACAGTGACAACGGCCTTTACGTTCATTGGATGCGTCCGGACGGTTCCGACGCAGGATGGTTCAATATCATTCCGGGAGGAGACAGTCTCGTGAGATTTTCAGTGGACAGAAATATAGAAGATCCGGAATGCTTTTTCATTGCATATGAAACAAACAATGCGCATGTTCGCAGAATTATGAGTTCGGACAGTTGTCGCACATGGGGAAATGCCGGATACGTATCATCTAACGGAACTAGACCCTCGGTTGCAGCAGGAGGCGACGGGTATGTCTATATCGCATACCAGGATTCATCAAGCAGTGCAATAACCGTTATTAGATACACCAATAACCAGATATCACCAGCTATAGATTACTTTGTCGTAGACACCAGTTCTTACGGCATATATGAACCTACCGTTGCAGCGGCAAGAACCGCACCCGGGGATTCACAGGTCGCATGGATCCTTTATAGCAGAACAAACTCAATCGGTAATAAGAGTATAAGGAGAACTTATACGACTGACGGAGGGAACTCATGGATAACACCAACAATATGGTCTCCCGTAAATCAGGCACACACAACGTGGAATATGGTTCATCCTTACATTCGTGTATCATATAACAGCGACCTTGCAAGAGCCGTAGCTACAATTCGCGAAACAGATTTTGATTCACTTGTATACGCTTACTCCACCAATGATGATCCTGATACATGGAGTGGAAGGGCAATTTTAAACGAACACAGGATGACGGGGGAATTTTCTGCAAGAGTTTCATATAGCAACGATTGTTTAGGGGGATACATTGTATACAGGGAGTATAACAGTGCAAACATATGGTTCGATGCTTACAATTGGACAGGCATTAAAACGAGTAAAACTACAAAAAACTCGCTAATAACACTAAACTTAGCGCCTAATCCGGCAAAAGGAAAAACTACACTTTCATATACCCTTACGGAGGCGGGAAATGTAAGCATAGCCTTGTTTGATATTAAGGGAAGCCTTGTTAAAAGCATATACAACGGATATCAAAACCCGGGGAATCACTCAATTAATATTGAGAAACACCTACTCCCAGGTATTTATTTTATTAAGTTAAATGCTGGCTCCAGCACTTATACAAAATCTCTGACAATTCTTGATTAATGGGGATAAAACAATAGAGAAAGGGGCGATTTTATCGTCCCTTTCTCTATTCTAATTTCTACACCTGTTTTTTCAACGCTAAAAATAGTGTTTCGAATTTTTTTGCGATATTCTTTCTTGTATATTTTTTAGCGGACTTAAGTCCGTTTTTGATTAGAAAGGATCTGAACTTATTGTTCTCGAGTAATCTGCTTATCGCACCTGCAACGGTATCGTAATCATCCCCATTTACCAAAAGTCCGTTGAATTCATCTTCTACTAAATCATAGAATCCTCCCGAACGAGAAAGAATTACAGGAACTCCCGATAACATGGATTCTACTACAACCATTCCGAAACCTTCATTTTCCGATAGTAAAAGAAAAAGATCGGACTTTCTTATCTTTTTCGCTATCATCTCCCTTTTCATCGGTGGTATAAGCTTAACGTTGTACAATCCGTGTATCTCAATAAATGATTTTATTTCCGATTCTTTTTCACCGGAACCAACAATATGAAACTCAACGGGTTTCCCCTTAAATTTCTCTGCTACTTTCAATATCCTGTCTATTCTCTTTTGTTTCGAAAAACGGGCTATTGTGAGAACTATCTTAGTACTGTTCCTGTGCCTTCGGGGATAAAACAGTTCCTCTTCCACCGGCATGGGAATTACTTCCAATTTATTTTCTTCTATTCCATATTTGGAAATTGTCCTTCTTATAAATTCCGATACAACAACGAATCTATCCACACGTCCCGAAAGCCATTTAAGCACAAATCTCAAAGGTTTTATTTTTTTTATAAGCCTCACATCCGTTCCGTGAAGAGATATTACGAACGGTTTATTATACTTCTTTGTTAGAATTGATATGGGGATACCGAACGGAATCCACCAATGTAAATGAACAATATCGTAATCCGATATGTTTTTCTTTACATTTCTAAAAGCGGAAGCTATAAAATCAAACAGAAGGACAATATTGAATGGCGAAGAAAATGCGATTTCGTGCATATTCCCCTTATATGCAAGAATTTCTCTCCAATCTTGTGCATACTTAAAACGCTCTACATCTATTCCGCTTATTATTTCCTTCTCTTTTAACCCCTCGGCATGTGGAGCAATTACTTTTATCTCTTCTCCCGACTCTTTTAACCCCTCAAAAAGAGTTAAAAGAAAACGTGAAATATAATCGTTTTTAAACCTGACAAAACTATGCGTTATCTCCAATATCTTCATTTTTCCTTTTCCCGATCTCCGTTATTTTAAAATATAGATAAAACACACCGAATAATAAGAAATCCGTAATTATGAATGAGATTCTTGTTAGCATTGCAAATGTTGAAGAAACCACAGGAGGATATTTCAGGTTAAGTAAAAATGCAATTGCCCCTTCTCTTACACCGAGCCCGCCCGGAGCAAACAGTGAAGCGTAACCCAACACCCACGAGAGAGCGTATGACGAAGCGAGATCAATCAAATTTATCTTGATTGCAGAACCTGCGAACATTAACCAGAATGCAAATCCTGTCGCTATCCATAGCAAAATATAAATCACAAGATATAATAAAATATCCCTATATCTCATTGTAAAGTTCTCATGTAATTCCACTTTTCTGATTTTCGATAATATCTTTAAAATCTGTTTCAAAAAAAACGGATGCAAAAGAACTATGAGAATCGGTAAAGCAATCGAAAGATACTTTACCCAAACAGCCGTAAATATTCCACCGACTAATGTCCCCCATAAAAACACAATAATAGAGGCAACCCCGGATATAACCGTTTCAAGGAGCATTGTGACAACTATCACCTCCCCGTACGCCTCCTTCGTTAACATGATCCGTCCTGCGAACTGCCACACTTTTCCCGGTATATACTTCCCTACATTTGAATAAATCCACGATTTATAAGCCTGTCTCACTCCGATTTTGGTCCCGAATTTACCTAAAATCGACCGCCATATAAGAGGATAAACGGACACGGTGAGAGAAAGAATAACTATACCGGCAAGCAGAGATAACGGTTTAAATGTCTTAAGCAGTTTTACGGTATCATCCCAATTTTTAATAAACGGCTTCAGAACATAAACGAGCAGTATAATTATTAATACCGCTCCTATAAATTTTACAACGGGCTTTTTCCAAAAATTTTTCATATCGTATTATATATCCGTTCCGTTATTTGTCAAATCCTATCATTTAAATTTGTATTTTTTATTGAATTTGACTCCACCTTTAAGGAATAAATTAACTATTAAAATGAAAATCCCCGTTATTAAAAATGCCACAGCAATAGAGTATCTGTCTGAAACAAAACCAAATAGAGGAGCGAAAATAATCATTGCTATGGATCTAAACTGGCTATCAACGGACAAAACCGTTGCTCTTTCATTTTTATTCATATGATCCCCGCATACATCCACAACAAGAGGACGCCTTGCATCTTTCATTAAGTATAGCAGGAAATACAGGGCGATTACAACCCATATCCAATTCAATTTAATCGTAAAAAACAGAATTACAAATATCACTCCCATCAAATCGAAAAGCAAATTCATCAAAGAGAATGAATCGATGTATCGATTCAACCTAAACACATTCCTCGAAGCGGATGAACTAAAGATATAAAAAATACCGTAAATAATGCCGAGTATAACTTTAACATTGGAATTTTGAGGCAAATTTTTAATTAAGACAAGACCGCTTGATATGATCAATGCCTTCATAAGCGGCTGAATGTAATCCTTTATAGTCTTAAACAAACCGTCATATAAAGACGAACTTATGAGAACTCTCGTTAAAAACCCATTACCAAATATTGATTTCATCTTCTCGATCGAAGAGATAAAAAATCGTTTTACACTGAGATTCGATTCCGTTCTCTCATCGAGATAATCCGGATACGAAAGAATCAAAATAAAATCGAGTATATAGGGAACGATTGTGATAATAAAAATCCACTTCATAGCAGGAATGTTCAGTACAAAGAAAATCGAAAGAAATGCGGCAACGGATGAACCCAACAAAGAAAACGATCTCGTCCTTCCATAGACGAATGTTTTCTCAGAAAACCAGCCCCTTCTTTCGAGATAAGAATATATCATCGCCTTATGCGTGCCCGAACGGAATACCTCTCCCAGTGCAAATATTATCATGCCTATTGCAGCCATAAGAAAATGTTTCGTGTAAAAAAACAAAATGAACGATACGATGTACGATGAAAAACAGATGAGTAGTGATTTTTTCTTTCCGTAATTATCAGCAAATATCCCTGTGGGAATCTCCAATATATAAACGGTAATTTCCCTTATGGAATAGAGAATACCAATCTGAAAGAGAGAAAATCCAAGAGATAAAAAGTAGATGTAGAGATACGGCTCGAAAAACCTCAGGTTTTTAAAGAAACCGTAAAAGCAAAATTTCCAAATCTGCTTATCTCTTTTTATAGTTGAATAAAGATCTTCCAAAATATCCACCTGTTTTATTCATAAATCTTAAAACCTAGTCTTATTATATTCCAAAATCGTGATATAGGCAATAACAATTTAATCCAAATCAATCTCTATAAGAGGGACATACATCTCTTCCGATGTGATTCCGGCGTGATGCGCTTTAAATTCAAACGATTTTCTTATACCCTGATCGTACTTCATCTTAAACACCGACGACGATTTTGCTATTGCAACATAGTCTCCTATAAAATCACTTATTTTTCTATGCGGTTCCCCTTTCCCGAGCATTCCGGTATCGAAAAATTTCTCCCGCGACATTATTAAAAATTCAGATTCATATTTCATTATAGCCTTTTTAAACTGTTCTTCTTTTTCCCTTTTAACGAAAAAAGTTGAAAAACGAGGCTCAGGGAAAGGAGGGAGTAGGATTGTATCAAAGAGCTCCTTATCCTCACTTACATGGATGTATCTTTCCACATCGGTAAGGCCGTGATCAGCCGTTATAAACACAGTAACATTCTCATTTTTAATCGAATCAACACAAGCATTTATTTTTCGGAATATACCTTTCATAAAATGCGACACTTTCTCCGAATAAACACCATTGACATGCTCAAGTCCGTCAGGTTCCGTAGAATATGCAACGATAAATTTTTTCCTTTTATTTTCCTTTATTGCAAATTCTATATTAGATAACATATCCGTGATTTTTTCATAGGGAATAATTTTGGCAGGAGATGAAGTAGTTAATGAAAAATCACTTTTGGCTAAGTATGCCGGTGTTATTTTTATCAAATCCGTATGCGGGGATTGTTTGGAAATTGCTTGAAATATGTTCTTGATTCCCATTATATCTGTGACACTATACGAATCATTCAACGGTTCACCTGTCGGAGACTCCATTTTAGGTAAAACATCTATCAACTTGCCAAATTCCTTGAAGAAGAGTGTCCAACCGATAATTCCGTGTTCCAACGGCGATTTCCCTGTCATTATACTCGTTATGGCGGAAGCCGTTGTCGGAGGAAATACCGATGTAATTTTGCGAACCGTACTATTTTCGAAATCCTCTTCCCTCTTTATATTTTCATAGAGATTATATCCCATACCGTCGAGAATTATAAGTACGACATTTCTCTTTTCAGCGAGTTTTCCAGAGTCAATATATGGAAGTGGCTTATACAAAATATCAATGCCAAAAGCCCTTAAAACGGAAGATATGAAGTTCAGTACGGAATTTCCATAATCGGGATATACAATTTCCTTCACATCAATATCTACCCTATTTCTTTAATAAGTTACCGATACTTTCTACAATATTCTCTCCGATATCTTTATAATAAAGTACCGGGGCTCTGAAAATCGGTGTTTTTCCGTATCGATTCATAGGTATTAACAGTTCGAATTCGTCTTTGTAATCGTCCCAATCGATAATTGCAGGAATTTCAAGACCATCCTCAAAACACGCCTCAAATGAACTTCTATATTCAACTGATTTAAAAAGATGTTCCACTTGCAACAATCTTTCCTTTTTTAGATACGTTTTAACGGGAATCGATGATAGTTGAGCCTCATCAATCGCCGCTTTTTGCAGATACACAAGCGTTAGACCGCTTTTCAGTTTTCTAAATTTTGTTCTTTCGTCAATCTCATAACGTTTTGCTCTTCTCCCTATGAGAACTCCATCTACCTGATTCTCTCTAAAAGCTGCAAGAACAGCTGCAGCAGCGCTTCCTTCCAGCATATCCACTTCATTTATATTCTTTGAAATTGTTTCGGCATACTGTTTCATTGTCGGACAATACGCTATCTTAATCATTATGACCTCCTTTTATGGTTGTCTCCGCGTTTGTAATACGACTCGTATCAGATTTTTCGTTAACGATTATTTGACATTTTCTCACAATATCACCATTATTTTTTATGATAAGTCCACTGTTCCTTATATCCTCATTAGTAAGTTTTTTAATCAATTTTATCACTCCTCCCGAAGAATCGTAGCGGGGAATGCCTTTATAAGCACCAAAAGTTGTTTGAATAAAAGGAATTATTTTCCCTTTGATAAATCTACCCTGATTATCAACCTCAATGTGTATAATTGGAACCAGTTTTTTGTTTCCCGTTACTGAAAAAACTTTATAGGTGGTAAAATTCCCGAGAGAATAAACTATTAATCTATCTTTATATAACTCAATAGCCCTCGGAACATGAGGACCGTGGCCCAAAACAAGATCCGCACCGCTTTTAATTGCGAGATGTGCAAATGCCATCAGATTCCCCCTGTTTTCACCATAAAAATACTCATTGGCGTTTTTTATATGAAGAGCATTTTCCCCCTCGGCACCGGCATGAACCGAAACGATTACAACATCACTTTCCGATGCGGCTTTTTTTATTAGTTCAACCGAATGTTTCGGAGCAAGAATGTCATTTGAGTACTCAAACCAACTGAACCCAATCCATGCAACCTTTATGCCTCTTACATTAAAATATTTTATCTCGTCTTTTGAACCTATATAGGATATTCCCGCTTCGGAGAGAAACTTTCTCGTGTCATAATACCCCTTTGTCCCGAAATCCCTTGCATGGTTATTCGCCATAGACACAATATTGAAACCTGCATCTTTCAAGTATTGGACATAACTCGGCGGCATTTGAAACGCAAAGGCTCTTCCCGTCGAAATATCCTTTATCGTATGATTGTAATTCGTAATAGCACCTTCGAGGTTTCCAAATATAAAATCGGGGTTACCGAAGCGGAGTGATTCCGTAGTATTGGCGAAAAGTGATCTTCCGTTATCGGGTGGTAAAGTAGTATAGGGAAATAATGTTCCCATCATAATGTCCCCTACGGCATTCACGCTGATATCGGAGTAAAGTGGGCAATAATAGGCTGATATCAACAAAAGAATTAGAATTAACATAATCAATCGCGATATTATATTTACGTTTGAAGATTCCATATGCATCAAATAATCTCCTTAAACAAAAAGTACCTGTAGGATATAATACTTTTTTACATTTTTATCAAGAGGGAGCGAACAATCATATAGATAATAATCGGGAGGGGATGTGGGGATAATGCAGAGAAATTAAGTGTATGTGTGGTCTAATAATGCATCTATCAGCCAATCGGTGCTGCTATTTAGAAGATGTTTCGCAATATCGCTTCTTAGCTCACTCCCATCGATTTTTCGCTTCCCTCCGTTTAATATATCCATATATATTCATATTGCAAAATTAAACCGATTGAAAATTGCCAATTTTTGTGATAAAAATATTATTATGGAAAAATGGAAAAAAGAATATGTAAAGAGCATAAGAGATACGGATAATCTGCCGGATTATTTCAGTGAATTGAATTTTAGGGAAATCAGACAAGTTGCAGAAAAATATCCTTTTTTTGCGAATCGTTACTATGTGGAATTGGCATCGAAACATCCGGAGATTAAAAGCGTTATCATTCCCGACAAACGGGAACTTGAGGATGAAAAAGGACTTGAAGATCCGCTTGGAGAGGAGAGAGATTCTCCTGTTCCCGGAATCGTTCATAGGTACCCAGATCGGGTTCTTTTTCTAGTCCACAATGTTTGTCCTATTCATTGCAGATACTGTACGCGAAAACGAATCTTGGGAAAGAAAGTCAACTTCGGTAGGCATACATGGGATAAATGCATAGAATACATAAAAAATCATAAAGAAATTTTTGATGTTCTTATTTCGGGGGGCGATCCTCTACTATTAAACAATAGCGATCTAAAATACCTCATTGAAAATTTAAAAAAAATTAAGCATGTGGGGCTCATCCGTATTGGCACACGTGTCCCTTCAGCTTTTCCCATAAGAATAGACAACGATTTGATTACCCTTTTAAGTAATTTCCTTCCCATTTACATAAACATACATTTTGTCCACCCTGCCGAGATAACAAGAGAGGTAGAAAATGCATGCCTGTCGCTATCGGGAGCGGGAATCATCCTTGGAGCACAAATCGTTTTACTAAAAGGAATAAACGACGATCCGGGAATATTAAAGGTACTATTGAAAAAATTGCTAAACATCGGAGTAAAACCATACGCCATTTTTCATCCCGATAATACAAAAGGGACTTCTCATTTTCGCCTCGACATTGAAAAAGGTATCTCGATTATACACTCATTAAGAGGCTACATTTCCGGTATGGCTATCCCCCATTATATGGTCGATCTCTATCCGGGTGGCGGAAAAGTGGAAATATGTTATAATTATATAAAATCGAGAAAAGGCGACACATACGGTATAGAGAATTATAAAGGAGAACTTTTTGAATATAGATGAATCCGTCAAATTGCTAAATTACAAATCGGAATCGATAAAGAATAAACTTAAATGGGTCCTTAATATAAAGATCTTCTTACTTCTTTTAAATACTTTGATTTTTTTTATTTTTGACAAATTAGATGTCATTCCCCCAACCCCGGCTTTTCAATATCTTCAGATTCTCCTAGTAATATACATCATAGCAATAATAATCATTTCAAAGGAAATTAGCAACCTCTCAAAACACAAAGCAAATAAAAATTATATTTCGCTTTTTGCTCTGTTTATTGTTACAATCGATTTTATCGCCTATTTTACATTTATCTATCTAACGGGAGGGATAACAAGTCCGTTTATCATAATGCTCATACTTATAATAATATTGAATTCTTTCATTTTGGATGCCTATTATATTTTCATATTTGCATTTGCAAGTATTATATTCTTGATATTGCTCATGATAGGGGAATATAACGGTATCATTTATCACTACAAAAGTTTCTGGGAAGATTTTATTCATTTTGATATATCACATAACTACTCTTTAATGAGCGCAACATTTTTACTATACTCGTCACTGATTATTACAATTTCCTATATCTCATACTATATCAATAAAAACATACAGGAACAGACGGATAAAATACAGGAAGCATACAAAAAAACATTTTATATTTCAATCACGGACAGGCTTACAGGCTTATACGATCAAATCTACTTCAGAGAATTGCTTCAAAAGGAGATAGATCGATGTAAGGAAAACAATGAGATATTTTCCATAATATTTCTCGATGTAGATCATTTTAAAAATTACAACGACTTAAACGGCCACCTAATGGGATCAAAAACACTCCAGGAGGTTGCAGAAGTAATGCGAAATAACTTCAGACACGATGATATACTCTGTAAGTTTGGCGGTGATGAATTTGTTGTTATTGCGAAAAATCTGGATAAACAGTCGGGAATAAAAGCAGCGGAACGATTGCGTAAAGCCATAATAGAGTACAATTTCAAAAATGCTGAATATCAACCGGAGGGGAGAATTACGATTAGTCTCGGTGTAGCAACATTCCCCAATGACGGCAATACGGTAAAAGAACTATTGACAAAAGCGGATACGGCAATGTATATGGCAAAAGCAATGGGGAGGAATAGAACAATTGAATGGAAGACACAAAAGACATGAAACCATACTCGTAGTAGACGATGATCCGAATATATTGGATACTTTCAAAGATTTTCTTTCCGTTCTCGGGTATGATGTAGTCGCACTTTCCAGTGGAGCAAAGGCAATCAATTACCTTGCGAAAAACACTCCCTCATGTGCTATAATAGATATGGTAATGCCCGAAATATCAGGTCTTGAATTGATAGACTATATAAGAGATAATTTCCCCTATCTCTCCTTTATCGCCGTATCGGGACTTGCCGAAATCGATGTTGTTAAAACCGCTATGCAAAAGGGAGCTTATGACTATCTTGTAAAACCGGTAAAAATAACAGATCTTGCCATGACCGTAAAACGTGCCATAGAAAGAGGAAAATTACTGAAAGAAAATATAGAGTACAGAGATCTTCTCGAATACAAGGTCAACGAACAGACAAAATATATAAAAAAGATGTTTATACGAGCAATAAATGCTATGATAAAAGCTCTCGAAGCAAGAGATGTTTATACAAAAGGACATTCGGAACGGGTTAGTGTATTCAGTGTGCTTCTCGGCAAATCTATGGGATTGGAAAGAAATAAACTTAACGATCTAAGAATTTCCGCTCTTCTTCACGATATCGGAAAAATCGGCGTGAAAGATGCGATTCTCTCAAAACCTGCGAATTTGAGTGCAGAGGAAAAGCAAATCGTTCAAAAACATCCTGTAACAGGAGAAAAGATACTCAAATATTTTATAGACAACAAAGATATTTTAAGAGGTGTTAGGAACCACCATGAACGGTACGACGGGAACGGTTACCCGGATAGGCTTAAGGG
>QNBC01000028.1 GCA_003641665.1 candidate division TA06 bacterium | reverse complement strand
TGTGTAAATTAAATGCCATATTGACATTTAAAGAATGGTTAGATGATTTTGCCAGTGAAGAAACGAAAAAAGTGGGAGAAAAACTGCTTAAAAAGGAGATCGAGGAAGCAAAACAAAAGTTGCCCGAATCTTACCAAAAACTCGTTGAATTCTATAAAAGGACAGACAACGGTGAAAGAGACCTGTTTTTCTGAAGACCGGTTTAAGAAATCGTTAAATGAACTTGCCGAAGAGCTCAAAAAGCAATATAGTATAAATATATGGTTCGTTGAAATATTAGGCAAAAGATTGTCATATGTCGCAGGCAAAAGAGAATATAAAATATCTCCTACGGTAAGTATAAAAATTAATAAAAGATTCGCTTTTGTTTCGGAAAATTGGGAAAATTTGAGCGAGAGCGATAAAGGAGAAATATTAAAAATTATAAATACAGTTTTTAATAATTATGAACAGGAATGAGATAATTGAATATCTAAAAACTCCAAATTGTGATGAATTGTTCACGGCGGCAGACAAAGTCAGAAACGAATATATGGGGAATGAAGTCTACATCAGAGGTATAATTGAATTTTCGAACTTTTGTTGTAGGAATTGCTTTTATTGTGGTCTGAGAACGGACAACAATAAAACAGAACGTTACAGAATGACACCTCAGGAAATAATAAATATTGTGGAAACAATTTATTCTAAAGGTATTAGAACAGTTGTTCTACAATCGGGAGATGATTTCGGTTATTCAAGAAGTGACATTTGTAATATTATTTCATTAATAAAGAATAAATTTGATATCGCAATAACACTTAGTATAGGTGAGAGGAAAAACGACGACTATAAGGCGTTCAGGGATGCCGGTGCAGATAGATATCTTATAAAATTTGAGACATCTAATCGTTCTCTATATGAGAAATTGCACCCAAGACAAGATTTCAACAGAAGACTTGAGATATTGGAAATCTTGGATTCGCTTGGTTATCAAGTCGGTACGGGCTTTATGGTAGGGCTTCCGGGTGAAACTATAGAGGATATTGCAAACAACATAATTCTTTCAAAAAATATAATGCCTGATATGATAGGTATAGGACCGTTCATACCTCAGAAGGAGACTCCTCTCGGACACTGTTCAAACGGAAGTGTTATTAATACATTAAAGGCGATTGCTTTGCTTAGAATCAATCTGAAATATTCTCATATCCCGGCAACAACGGCATTAGCATCTTTGGACAAGAATGGTCTTGTTAAAGGATTAAAATGCGGTGCAAATGTAATAATGCCCGATTTTACTCCTGACACTGAAAAGAATAAATACAGAATATACGACAACAAACAAAGGATAACATTTGATTTTGCAAAGGATGCCATATCTAAGGCGGATCGAAGTTTATCACTGAGTAGAGGAGATTCTTTAAAGAAAAAGGAGGCAATATATGAAGATTGATACAATTTTAAGTAAGTATGAACCGAAATCGGAAAATCTGATTCAAATTCTCCATGACATTCAGGATCATACTGAAGGGAATTATCTTAAAGAAGAGGATCTGGAAAAGGTGGCTGATTATCTGAAGATACCAAAATCCAGAGTAAACGGTGTTGTAGAATTTTATTCCATGTTTTCAAAAAAGCCCCGAGGTAAATATGTTATAAGATTGTGTAAATCACCACCCTGTTTTGTAAAAGGAGCTTTTAACATGCTTGATGAGCTTAAATCACAATTGGAAATTGATGTAAATGAGACCACAAAAGACGGCTTGTTTACAATAGAAACAACGAGTTGCTTGGGCGTTTGTGATGAAGCTCCCGTAATGTCGATTAACAATAAAATTTACGGTAAACTTGACAGTGCTAAAATAAAAAAAATAATAGAAAACTACCGTAAGGGTAAAAGTGAAATTTAACCCGGAGGTATTATGAACAAAATGGTAAAAATAACAATAGACGGCAAAACAATCGATGCGGAAGAAGGTGCAAATCTGCTTCAAGTGGCTCGGGATAACGGTTTTGATATACCCGGACTTTGTTACTATGATAAAGTATCTCCTACAGGGGCATGCCGATTGTGTTTAGTTAAGATAAAGGAACAAAAGGGATTAATCCCATCGTGTACAGTTAAAGTGAGTGAAGGGTTAAATGTAACGGCATTTGATGAAGAACTAGAAGATGTAAGAAGAACAATTGTGGAATTACTCATTTCGGAGCATAAATTGGGTTGTATGACATGCGATACTGCTTCCGAATGTGCGCTTGAGGACCTTGCTTACAGATACAATGTCACAGTGGATAATTTACCATTTCCGGTTAAAACAAAATATGAATCTATCGATGATTCCTCCCCTGTGCTTGCATATGATCCCAATAAGTGTATTGTGTGCGGGAGATGTGTGAAGGCATGTTATGAAATTCAAGGAAAAGGAATTATAGACTTTATTGGTAGAGGGATCGAGACTAAAATCGCACCCGATCTCGGAGTTGATTGGAAAAACTCAGCTTGTGACGGATGCGGTGAATGCATTCAAGCTTGTCCCGTAGGGGCATTATTTGAAATACCCTCCGTAGGTAAAGCGAGAAAATGGGAAGTAGAGAAGATAGAAACCATTTGTCCCTACTGTGGTGTTGGATGTAGAATTGAGGTTGAGAAAAAAGATAATGAAATAGTGAGAATTAATGGAGTTGATGACGGACCTGCGAATAACGGAAGGTTATGTGTGAAAGGTAGATTCGGATACGAATATGAAATGAGCAATAAAAGATTAAGAACACCTTTGATAAAAGAAAACGGAAAATTCAGAGAAGCCTCCTGGGATGAAGCCCTAACACTCACAGCGAGAAAATTTTCTGAAATAAAAAAGAATTATGGTGGTAATTCAATAGCAGGGCTTTCTTCTGCACGGTGTACTAATGAGGAAAATTATATTTTTCAGAAGTTTATGAGAGCTGTTATCGGAACCAACAATGTTGACCATTGTGCCAGATTATGTCATGCAAGCACTGTTGCGGGTCTTGCCAGGGCATTCGGTAGTGGAGCAATGACAAATTCCATAAGGGAATTAGAGTTTGCAGATTGTATTTTAGTGACAGGTTCGAATACAACGGAGACACATCCGGTAATCGCTACTTACATTAAGAATGCCGTTTTGAATCACGGAGCAAAACTTATCGTCGCTGATCCAAGAAAGATAGACCTTGTGAAATATGCTACACTGTGGTTGAGGCAGAAAAACGGGACAGATGTGGCGTGGCTCAACGGAATTATGAATGTAATTTTAAATGAAAATTTACATGATAAGGAATTTATAAAGAATCGTACCGAAGGATTTGATGAGTTCAGAATGGTAGTTGAAAATTATACACCCGAGAGAGTGGAAAAAATTACAGGCGTACCAAAAGAAAAGATTATTGAAGCGGCAAGAATTTACGGAACAGCTAAAAATGCATCAATTGTATTTTCAATGGGTATAACACAACATACAACGGGAACCGATAATGTTCTTTCAACGGCGAATTTAGCTTTACTGACAGGTAATGTCGGAAAATTGTATAGCGGAGTCAATCCCTTGAGAGGGCAAAATAATGTACAGGGAGCTTGTGACCTTGGAGCTTTACCCAATGTTTATTCAGGATATCAAAAAGTAACGGATCCCGACATAAAGAAAAAATTTGAAGAAAAATGGAAGGTTGCTCTTGATGACAAAGTTGGGTTATCCGTAGTGGAAATGATGAATGAAGCTCATAAGGGTAATGTCAAAGCAATGTATATCATGGGAGAAAATCCCATGGTTAGTGATCCGAATTTAAATCATGTTGAAGAAGCGCTAAAAAATCTTGATTTTCTTGTTGTACAGGATATATTTCTAACTGAAACAGCTCAACTCGCAGATGTTGTCTTCCCTGCATATTCAAGTTTTGAAAAATCAGGGACATTTACAAACACAGAGAGAAGAATTCAATTGTTAAATCCTGTCTTAAAGGCTCCTGAGGGAGCGAAAGAAGATTGGGAAATAGTTCAGGAGCTTGCCCTTAAAATGGGTTATGAAATGCAATATAATAATCAGAGCGATATCATGGAAGAAATAGCGGATGTAACTCCTATTTATGGTGGCATACATTTCTACAGGTTGGGTAAAGATGGACTTCAGTGGCCTTGTAAGGATGAAAATGATCCGGGTACATTATTTTTACATAAAGGAAAATTCTCCCGAGGACTGGGGCATTTTTCACCTGTAGACTATATTCCTCCTGCAGAGCTACCTGATAAAGAATACCCTTACATATTGAGTACCGGGAGAATTTTATACCATTACCATACGGGAACTATGAGCAGAAAAGTAAGCGTATTGAATGAATACGAACCGGGACCCTATGCTGAAATCAGTCCTGAATTAGCTGCAAAACTCAATTTGAAGGATGGGGAAGAGGTTCGTATAACATCAAGAAGAGGGGCTATTGTTACAAAAGCAAGAATTACGGCGAGAGTTGCTCCTGATTCCGTTTTTATCCCCTTTCACTTTGCAGAAGCAGCAGCGAATAGACTTACAAACGATGCATTAGATCCCATTGCAAAAATTCCGGAGTTAAAAGTTGCCGCTTGCAAAGTTGAGAAAATGTGAGGTGTATGATGAAAAATGAAGCAAAATATGAAAATAAAATCGTTTTATCAAATGTAGGAAATATTGATCCGACAAACATTAATGACTACATTGAAACAAGAGGATATGAAGCTGCAAAAAAGATCGTCAGTAACGAATATACTCCATTGAATGTTATTGATATTATTAAAAATTCGGGACTCAGAGGTAGAGGTGGTGCCGGTTTTCCTACGGGGGCAAAATGGGAATTTACAGCTAAGGAGAAGGCGGATAAGAAGTTTATTGTTTGTAATGCGGATGAAGGGGAACCTGGAACCTTTAAAGACCGTTTAATTCTCGAAGGAGATCCTCACCGCATCTTAGAAGGAATGATAATTGCAGGATATGCCGTAGGCGCTCAAAAGGGATTTATCTATATTCGTGGAGAATATTCCACTGCAATTGAACGAATAACAAATGCAATAAAAGATGCATATGAGAAACACTACTTAGGAAATAGTATTCTCGGGAGTAGTTTCAATTTTGATATTGAAATAAAAAAAGGAGCAGGTTCTTATGTCTGTGGCGAAGAAACATCTCTGATAGAATCCATAGAGGGGAAAAGAGGTAATCCTCGCATTAAACCCCCTTATCCCGGACAAAAAGGCTTATGGAATTATCCTACAGTTGTAAACAATGTCGAGACTATTGCCAACGTGGCTCCCATTTTACTTAATGGAGCTGATTGGTTCAAATCGTTCGGTACAGAAAAATCCCCCGGTACGAAAATATTTACTTTAATCGGAAATGTCAAAAATCCAGGTGTAGTCGAATTACCATTTGGAATAACATTAAGGGAAATAATATTCGGATTCGGGGGAGGAATAAGCAACGATAGAAAATTAAAAGCAATTCATCTTGGTGGAGCCTCAGGTGCAGTTTATGACGGTTCAATTCTTGATGTGCCTTTAGATTATGACGCTCTCAAAGAAAAAGAAGGAATGCTGGGAAGCGGGGCTGTACTTGTAATGGATGAAGAAACTGATATGCGAAAATACTTAAAAAATGTTTTAGAGTTCTTTAAACATGAATCATGCGGACAGTGTGTTCCTTGTAGAATAGGAACGGCTCGGCTTTGCGAAATGGCTGACGATATAATTGAAAAAGGCGGCAAGGAAGTTAATATTGAGTATATGAAACATTTAACGGATGTAATGTTTAAATCATCGTTATGTCCATTGGGACAATCGGTGATTATGCCCGTTAAGAGTATTTTTAAGTACTTCAATAACGAATTTTAAAAAGGAGGTCCATTATGCCTACTAATTTTGAATGTAAAAATCCCGCGACAATAGCAGAAACATTAAGCGAATCGGTATGTGTAAAGAAAACTAATGGTGATCCGCTAAATATATTTATCTTAGCGATTTTTGCAGGTGTTTATATAGCTTTTGGTGCGGAACTGATGACTGTTACCGTTCAGGGAATCGGAGCTTCAATGGGATTCGGTATGGCAAAATTGTTAGGAGGAGCTGTATTTAGCGTGGGGCTAATGTTGGTTGTAATAGCAGGTGCAGAACTTTTTACCGGAAATAATCTAATGGTTTTAAGTGCCCTTGACGGTAGAGTTGGTTTCGGCAAAGTGTTGGGTAAATGGGGACTTGTTTATTTAGGGAATTTCATCGGTTCTCTTTTGCTTGTTGCTATTATGTACGGTTCCGGTCTATGGAAGATGAATAATATGGGAGTCGGAGTAACCGCTTTGAAAATTGCAACAGCCAAGGTGAATTTACCGTTTTGGGAAGCTTTTTTCAGAGGAGTCGGATGTAATTGGCTTGTCTGTCTTGCAGTGTGGATGTCCCTTGCATCAAGGAATATTGTAGGGAAAATATTTGCCATCTTTTTCCCTATCATGGCCTTTGTAGCTTCAGGTTTCGAGCACAGTATAGCAAATATGTATTTTATCCCCATGGGAATATTTCTAAAAGGAAATAGCGCAATTGCCAATGCGTCTTCCCTCGGTGCAAAGTTAAATACATTGAATTGGGGTAGTTTTATAGTCAACAATGAAATTCCCGTAACTCTCGGGAATATTGTAGGAGGTGCATTTTTTGTAGGCACATTATATTGGTTCGTATTTTTAAGGAAAAAGTCATAGAATGAAAAAGCGGATTTTAAGAATTTTTAAAGATCACGAAATAGAGGTTGATGACGACATTATAGAAGAATCATGGATAACTTTAAATTTAAATGGGAGGAATTATTTCAGAGGCATAATTTTGAATGATGCAATTGAATATTTTGCAATGGGATTCTTAAAATCCGAAGGAGTCATAAAATCAAAATCGGATATAAAAAAACTTTCAATAGGAAGTGGAGTCATTGATATAAAAGTTAAGTCAAGGGGGAAGACCCCGATTCTTCCCCCTTTCGAAAAGAAGAAAAGTATTTCTAAAGATATTATTTTTCAAATTGGTAGAGATTTTGACGGAATAGGTGAACTTTACAAGACAACCGGGGGGGTACATGTTTGTGCTTTATATGATGAAAAAGGGGGATTGTTATTCTTTTTCGAAGATTTAAGCCGTAGAAATGCTTTTGATAAAGTTATTGGCAAAGCTATGAAAGATGAGATTTCTTTACTAAATAAAATTATAATAACATCAGGTAGAATGTCTTCGGATATTGTATATAAAGTGGCTAGGTCTGGAATTTCAACAATTATTTCAAAATCCGCTCCAACTGATTTGGCAATCAAAAAGGCAAGAGAATTTAAAATTAATATGATCGGATTCTTGAGGGGGAATAGATTTAATATTTATACCAATCCGGAATTATTCCTTGAGCATTGATTTACGTAAATTTATTAAATCAGATTTTGTATTAATATTTATAAATACTTTATTAAGATCTATGGAATTTCCCAATTCGGTTTCGTTGACTCTTTTAATCTTTAATTTACCAAATGAATTTTGTATTTTGTTATCTCCTGATTTAAGTGAATTTCCCATTTCTCGAAGGCAATTTCTATTATAAAAGGCGAAAAGCGGTTCATAGTAATTGTTGATAAAAGGAACCACACAATCGTATTTATCCGATAAAAATTGTGATAGTTTTAAAATAACCTCTTCAGAAACAAAGGGCATATCACAGGCGACAAAAAAATTCCATTCTGTCTGTGAATTGTATAATCCTGAGTAAATACCTCCCTTAGGTCCGGAGTTCAAGAATATATCGGAATATATTTTTAAATTCAAATACGAATATAAATTTTTATTATTCGATATAATACTAACATTTTTAAATATAGATGATAAGACGCAAACAGTATTTTCTATTATAGGTTTATTGTCAATTCTGATTAATGATTTTTTATAAGTTAGTCTTCTTCCTTTGCCCCCTGCAAGGATAAAAGCATTGACACTACGTTTTAGATAATCGTTTAATTTCATTAATCTGGCTTTCTATTAAGGAAACATAATAGTAATCGTCGAGTTTTTTAAAGATTTTTAAAGCTTTCCGAATATATTGTAAGCTATTCTTTTTATCTTTCAGAAGTTTATAAGCCAATCCCATTATGTAATTAATTCTCGCCTTTTCATGTGTATCTTCTTTTCCTATTAATTCGTATGCCAGTTTGAAATATCTCTGTATATTTTTTTTGTTCCCTTTCAGTGAATTAATTAAAATCAAATGAAGATAAAATTCCTCAATTATATTTTGATCACTTTCATAACTGATATTTTTTAATATAATTTTTTCTTGTCGGATGTATTCATTGTACTGTTTTGTAAAAAATAGCTTTTCAAGTTTAATCATCATTATTTCAATATTATAATCAGGTAATTGGTGTTTCCTCATCATCTCCATTATTTTATCGTAATAACTTTTTGCTTTTTCAACGGAAACATATTTATAATACTCAAATTTGTCTATTAAAATATTCATTAAAAACAGATGGTTCTTTAATATAGTCGCATATTTTTCTACTATATCGAGAGATTTGAAAAAATTATCTATCTCATTAAGATGTAAATAGATATTAGATAAAGTCATATAAATACTCATAAACAATGATTTATTGTTCAAAATTATCGATTTCTTCTCCGCTTCGTTCAATATTTCCAGAGCTTCTTTGTACCCTTTGATCTTGGAAATTGGCGTTGCCATATCCATAAGAGCTATAATACTTCCTTTAATATAAGATGTATCCTCAAAAGCTTTATAAGCCTTTCGAAAATAGTTGACAGATTTTCTGTACATATTCATAGAAGAATATAAAAGAGCAAGATTATTCAGAATAGCAGCACTCCCTCTTATATCATTAATTTTTTTGCCGTAATACAGTGCTCGTTTGTAATATTTTTCAGATTCCTTATAATCATTTTTATCCATGTAGATAGCACCCATTGTATTATAGATGTCCTTTTTAAGCTCGTTCTGTAAGGATTTTCGAGGGATTAACCTATAGCATATCAAAAGCCCTTTATCATACTCTTTTAATTTCATGTATAACCAAGCCATGTCAGAATAAATTTTATTTTCAAAATTTGGATCCGAATTATATTTTAAGGCCAAATTAAGATTCTTACGGGCAGTTTTTATGTTATCGGCTTCCAACGCTCCTGAAGCCAAATAATAGTAAAGTTTGCCTTTAAAGTTTTTAAATTGTTTAATATTGATATATTTTTTAACCAGTTTCGCTATTTCATCATAATTTCCTAATGTATTATATATTCTTACCAATTTTTCCACGATTAATAGAGTTTTTTCTGTTTCTTTGAACAAATTAAGTGCGATCTTATAAAATTCAATAGCATCACTATATGCAAAAACTTCCATTGATTCTTCGGCTGCCTTTAGTATATATTTCTTAATTATCTTTTCATTTGAAGCTTTTATAGCATGATAAACAATTTCTTCCAAATGGTTTTCTATATCGTTTTTATATCTTGATTCCATGAAATTTACGACATTATTATGCATTTCAATCTTTCTATTTTCGTTTATAAACGAATAAATAATCTTGAGTGCGATTCCTTCTCTAAAAAAATAAACTCGCTTCCCCCTTTCTTCCAATAAATTATAAGCAATTAATTTATCAATGGCATCAACTATTTCTCCTTCATTTTTCTTAACAACATCAGACAACATATCCATGGAAACAGGGCGCCCGAAAACAGAAATATACAGGAGAATTTCTTTTGAAATTTCATCAAGACCATTAAATTTTACCGTTATAATCTCCTTAATTGAGCCGGGAGGAGTAACTTCGTTTGTTTTTAATAACCATTCTTTCTTTTTATCCCATTCCAGTAATGAACTTTTATATAAATTTTGTATAATTTCTTCAATATAAAAAGGATTACCACCGCTACTATTATATATGAAATCAAGGATATCTGAGGAGGGATAAGCATCAATTATATAGCTTATAAGTATCCCGGTTTCTTCTTTGGAAAGAGGATGTAATTTTATTTCATTAAAAATCCTTTCTCTACTCAAATTAATGATAAAATCGTTCAATGTACTTGAATTTTCAGTTGAATCCGTTCTAAATGCAGAGAATATTCTTATATTATTTATTTTTGCATTAGCCAATACATGAATGAGATCGATAGATTCGGAATCTGTCCATTGTAAATCATCAAACATAATAAAGAGATTCTTATTCATAGAAAAATTTATTAATAAATCAACAATAGCATTGTACAAGGTATATTTATCCGTTGTTTTGAACTCTTTATTCGAGTCCCACTCTATTGTGGGGACTATTTTCTTTATTTCATATTTGTAATTGTTATTTAATTTATAGAAACTCGAGAAAAAAATGTCACTGAAATCATTATGCAACACCTGAATGATTTGACGCCAGGAATAAAAGGGTATATTTTGAAATGATGAAAATGATGTTCCTCTTACGAATATATTATTTTTATGAAAATTGGCAATTTCCTGAATCAATCTTGTTTTCCCAATGCCAACTTCACCTGTAACAATATTAATTTTATTTTCATTTTCAACGGAATTTTTTATAAAATTAAACTCTTCTTTTCTCCCGACAAAAACGGGCGAAGGAATTTTAATCGTTTTTATTTCAGCTTCGGTAGCTTCAGCGTATCGATTTTTGCCCAATTTTTTTGCTCTGTATAGTCCTTTATCGGCGTATTGAAATATGTCCTCCCATTTGTATCCATTTGATGGGAATTCAGCGATACCCGAACTGAATGTAACTTTTATATCGGAGAATTTTGCTTTCCTATTCTTTTCATAAAGTCGATCCAAAATAATTTTAAGAGATTCCTTATCTGTAAATGGAAAAATTATCAGAAATTCATCACCACCGTATCTTATTGGTATATCCACATCACGTATGTTTTTGAGTAAAAATTTACTAAAATCCTTTAAAACACTGTCTCCTTTAAGATGTCCGTAAGTATCATTAATCTCCTTAAAATAATCTATATCAATGATAAGAATAGAAAATCTCTGTGAAAAGCGTTCCGCTCTTTTGATTTCATTGTTAATCCAAAACTCGAGATATCTTCTATTATATAATTCTGTTAACGGATCAATAAAAATATCTTCACGTTTCCTCATAAATTTATAATAGTATTTTTTTATATATATGTCAATTAAATAAGTATTTTATGGGTAGATAAGTATAGATATATTAAGCACCTGCAATAAAATTGCTATTATTGTAATTTTGGAGCTACAAAATGACTTCAAAAAAACAGTTATATTAAAATTGTTTCGGCATTCGAGCCCCCGAAACGATACTGAAATAAATTCAGCAGATTCTCAAGAGTGGCATGGAGGAGGAATACGAGATCCCGAAGTAATATTGACACAAGTTTAACATATGGTTCATCACAGTTCCCGGGATTATAATGATGGGGATCATACTTAATTGTTTTCAACATACCTTTTCATTCCGGTTAATATGTCGATAACTGTCCGCCGGAACTTTAGTGCAGGAGGACATATCTGCAAATATTCTAAATTATTATTGACAAAATAGTGTTTTTTATATATTCTTATGTGGAATGCGGGTGTAGCTCAGCTGGTAGAGTACAAGCTTCCCAAGCTTGGTGTCGCGAGTTCGAGTCTCGTCACCCGCTTTATTATTATGAAAAAGCTTTTGTTATCCTTAGCCGCCCTTATTATTTTAGCTTCTTGTGAACACAGGAATACTACAAACGAACCTGTAAAAAATAATGTAATTGCAGAATTTTCTTTTATGACAAGAGGTGATTTTGCATTATATATTTATTCAAATCTTCATGATTCAAAACACTGGGAGAATAGAAAGTTCAATCTCACCCCCAAATCTGCCATTGATTATGCAATTTATAAAAAATATATGTATGATTACCCAAATGGTGATTTTGGTGGTGACCGATTATTGACATGGATTGATTTTGTTATGTTTCTTGGTGCTTTTTACAATAAGATTAATCATACAAAAAAAGCTATATTACCACCCCTAAAAAATTACTCTTATCTCAAAGATCTCTTTTCGGTTCTCATTGGTAATAAATTGTTAAATTATGAGGAAATTGCCGAGTTTAAAGGGAATTTTCCAATCCCTGAAGCAATAGTTAAAAACAGAGTTCAAATCTTAAATTGGTTGATGAATGAAAATTAAGAGAGTATTGCAGGGTTCTCCCGCTTATAAAGCGGGAATCAAGAAGGGGGATTCAATAATAAGGATCAACAACTATCCAATTCTGGATAAATTATCTTTGATATATGCCGAAAAGTCCGGCAAGTTAAATATTGAGTATGTTCATAATGGCAAGAAACAAAATATTACTATTAGAAAACGAATTGATACACAACTTGGAATCGAGGTTGAAGATATTATTCGGAGATGCGTTAATAAATGTATCTTTTGTTTTGAAAGACAATTACCTGAAGAGGCCAGACCCGAATTGCGTCTCAGAGATGACGATTATACGTTATCATATGCAACTGGTAGTTACATAACGTTGACAAATTTAACCGATTATGACAGAAAAAGAATCGTTTCAGAACGATTTTCGCCATTATATCTCTCCATTCATGCCACAGATAATAATGTTAGAAAATACCTATTAGGCAATGAAAAAGCACCTGATATTCTAAAAGAAATTGAGTATTTTACATCTAATGGTATTGAATTTCATACGCAATTTGTAATATGTCCGGATATAAATGATGGTAAAATAATTGAAAAAAGCATAAGTGATTTGGAAAAGTTTTTTCCTCACATTTTATCGATTTCGATTGTTCCCGTAGGGCTTACACGTTTCAGAGATAAACTGCCTTATATTAAACCTGTGAGTAGGGGAGAAGCAAGAGATTTAATTAGTATGGTGAATAATTACCAAAATTATTTTAAAAAGAAATACGGCAAAAGGAAAATTTACGCATCAGATGAGCTATTCATTATTGCAGGAGAAAGAATTCCGGTAAATGCATACTATGAAGATTATCCTCAATATGATAATGGAGTAGGACTAATAAGAGCATATATGGAGGAGATAAAACGGATAAAAATGTGGAAAAACAGAAATGCAGGGAAAAAATTACTGTTAATAACAGGATTTGCATTCAAGGAGTATTTAAACGACTATGCAATTACATTAAAAGAGAAATTTAATTGTGAAACTGATATACTTCCTATAAAAAATAATTATTTCGGAAGCAGTGTCAATGTAGCATCTCTTATTTCTTTCAAAGACATTATAAGAGGGATTAAATCTATAAAGAATACATTTGATTTAATTGTTCTACCACCTAAAATAACAAACGTGAAGGAAGAATTTATTGACAATCATCAATTTTGCGAATTGAAAAATATGTTAAAGTGTGATATTATAATAGGAGATGAAAGTTTTAAAATAACAACACTAAGGATAATAAAAGAATGAAAAAAGTGGTAATTGTAGGCAGACCCAATGTAGGAAAGTCATCTCTTTTTAATACAATTCTCGGGAAACGTATTGCAATAGTGGATGATAAGCCTGGTATAACACGAGATAGAAATTATGCTGTGGCACAATATGAAGACAAATATTTTTACCTTATTGATACAGGTGGTATTATACCTGATAATGAAGATGATTTTTCCAAAAGTATATTCGAGCAGGTGGATTTTGCCCTTTCGGAGGCAGATGTTATTATTTTTATTACGGATGTGAAAGAAGGTAACAATCCTTTTGATAAAGATATAGCAAATATTTTACGAAATAGAGATATTCCTATAGTTGTCGCTGTAAATAAAGCGGATAATGAGGAAAGAGCATTAGAATCGGCGGATTTCCATTCATTGGGTTTTAAAGATGTTTACCCGATATCATGTCTCCATAGAAGAGGGATCAACGATCTGCTTGATAAGGTTGTTTCCTATTTACCAACAACAAAACTGCAAATAGAAGATAAATTGTCTATCGCAATAGTAGGTAAACCGAATGTCGGAAAATCCTCATATATTAATAAGATTTTAAAAGAGGAACGATTGATTGTAAGTGATATTCCCGGTACAACACGAGATAGTATTGATACGGCAATAAAATATAAAAACAGGACAATTTATCTTATAGACACAGCCGGGATAAAACATAAAAGCAAATTTAAAGAACATATTGATTATTATATGTATCTTAGAACCGTAAACAGTGTGGAAAGAGCAAACATAGTTATACTTATGATTGATGCAAGTTTGGAATTAACAACACAGGATAAAAGAATTTTCAATATTATTGAAAAACTGGGAAAACCTCTCATTATTGTTTTAAACAAAACCGATTTGATACCTCCTGACATGAGGAATAAAGTCAGAAAATATTTTCAAAACAAACTACATTTTGCTTCATATGTCCCCATTGTTATGATTTCTGCCATTGAAGGGCGAGGTATTTACAAAGTACTTGATATGGTTTTAAAAATAGAATATAATTTAAAGAAATTGGATAATGAGGCTATGCGGAATATTTTAATTGATATTAATAACCACGTCCCTTTCGGGCTTAAATTTAAAAAACCGGTAAAGCTCTTAAGTATATCTCAAAGTAAACGTAATTTGAACCATTTTACATTACGATTCAATAAAAAGTTCGAGATCAAGGATTTTCAACTAAGATATATAGAAAAAAGAATCAGAAAAGAGTTTTCTTTTGAAGGAATCCCATTAATTTTTCATACTTGAGGAGGAGTTATAATGAATCTGATAATGATACTTATATTTGTTTTAATATCCTTTTTAATTGGCGGTATACCTTTCGGTTATCTCTATGTAAAATTCAGGTATAAAAAAGATATCCGAACAATGGGAAGTGGCAATATAGGTTCTACAAATGTTTACAGAAATTTCGGGAAAAGAGATGGGGCAATTGTGTTTATATTTGATTTCCTAAAGGGATTTCTAATCGTACTTATATCGAGATTCTATTACGATATTTCCATTTCTATGTTTTTTGGGATAGCGGCTATTTTAGGACATGTATTTTCAATTTATCTAAAATTTAAAGGTGGGAAAGGGGTAGCAACAACATTGGGTGTATTTATCGCAATAGCTCCTTTTATTTCTTTTCTATCCATAATTGTTTGGCTTATTATTACAAAATTCACGAAGTATGTTTCTCTTGCTTCAATGATAGCCATAGGCTCATTCCCGATTTTCATATTCATCTCTCAGTATTTGGGTAGCAATAGATTGTTGAACGAATACAATACAACGGTATTCCTCACTTCAGCCGTTATTTTCCTGCTTGTGCTCTTTTCCCATAGAACAAATATTCAGCGATTAATAAAAGGCATTGAACATAAAATAGGAGGCAAATAAATGGATATCTCCGTTTTAGGCGCCGGGAATTGGGGTACAACTCTATCAATAATATGTGCCAATAATGGCCATAATGTGCTTTTATGGGAATATGACAAAGAAAATTGCAAAACAATAAAGGAGTATAGAGAGAATAAAAAATATCTACCAGGTATCAAATTACCGAATACGATAAATGTTACAAGTGATATATCCGGAATCGCTCAATATTCGGATCTAATCCTGTTTGTGGTTCCTTCAAAACATTTCAGAAATACAGCTAAATTAGCAAAAGAATTTATAAAAAAGAATTCCATAATTGCAAGTGCTGCAAAGGGGCTCGAGCACGAAACCCATAAAAGGATGTCTGAAATT
>QNBC01000027.1 GCA_003641665.1 candidate division TA06 bacterium | reverse complement strand
TGCGCCTATAAACATCAGAATTATCAGGATGAGAAGTGAAGCTGGAGCCAACGAGCCTATGTTGACTGTGTTGAAACCTGCAGTTCTTGCCGTGACAGACTGAAAAAATGATATGAATAATTTCCCTCCTATATTATAATTAGCCAGAGATGCATTGTATTCCATAAACAAGATCAGTAAAAATCCCACTGTTAAGAGAACCCCCGTGCTAATAAGAACGATCTTGCTATGCTCGGAAATTTTTCTACGCTTTTTGAAGGATGCGCTTATATCCCTCAAAACGAAAAAACCCAATCCCCCCAAGATAATAAGTAAGGCGATTGTACCCACAATAAAAAAATCGTTATAAAAGTTTACAAGGCTTGTGGAAAACAAACTAAATCCCGCATTACAGAATGCACTGACTGAATGGAATATTGACTTTTCAAGAGAGTGAAGAATACTATAGTGATATTTTGTCATAAATCGCCAAAACATTATTGTCGCTCCCACCGATTCAAAAACAACAGTCCATTTCAAAACCGAAAGGGCAAATCGACCGATATCATCAAGTGAAACATGGTTATATGACGTTTTAATCATCATTTCCTCCTGCAATGTCATCTTTCTCCCTACTAACATTGCAAAAAGGGTAATAATTGACATATAACCGATTCCTCCGATTTGGATGAGTATCAAAAGAACTGTCTTCCCGAACGGAGTAAAAAACACGGGGGTATCTTTTACAATCAATCCTGTAACGCAGACCGCAGAAGTCGATGTAAATATAGAATCGATTACGCTAAAATGACCTTTGTGGGAAATTGGCAGCAAAAGAAATACGGAACCTATTGCTATCAACAACAGATAACCCAATATCAAAACCCTAACAGGCTTTACCCCCTCTTTCCTGACAATATCAGACATAGGCTAAAAAACCAATTTTAAAACTTCATCCAATGTGGAAACATAATGGACTTTGATAGCGGATTTTGTCCTTTTGGGAAGTTCGGCAAAATCCGCTTTGTTCTTTTTGGGAATAATAACCTCTTTAATTCCTCTCAATTGAGCAGCAACTATTTTCTCCTGTAAACCACCTATGGGCAAAACTTCACCCGTAATTGTGATTTCACCCGTCATTGCAATATCCGCACGCGTCGGTTTTTTAATCAGGGCAGAGAGAATTGCAGAAGCTATGGTAATTCCGGCAGAAGGTCCATCTTTTGGAACAGCCCCTTCAGGAACATGTATGTGTATATCATTTTTCTTGTAAAAATTTTCGTTAATCTTATATTTTTTACTGTTTTTACGAATATAAGTCAGTGCCCCTTTGCACGATTCTTGCATTACATCCCCAAGCTGTCCCGTTAAAATCAAATTACCCTGTCCAGGTACAAGAACGACCTCTATATTGAGTATGTCTCCTCCGTTTTCGGTCCATGCAAGTCCCGTTGCCACACCGATTCTTCTCTTAATGATATCCGTTTGTATGAATTTCGGTGCTCCGATATATTTCTTTAAGTTGCTTTTTGTGACTACAATGCCCGTTTTTTGATTTTTGACCTTTTTCATTGCAATCTTTCTGCATATCTTTGCTATCTCTCTTTGCAGATTCCTAACCCCCGCTTCATACGTATATTCCATTACAATTTTTTCAAGGGCGTCATCCTCTATTTTAAGGTCTTTAACGGTGATACCGTTATTTTTAAACTCTTTTGGTATTAAAAAATATTTCGCTATGTTCATTTTTTCATAAAGCATATATCCGGGAAGATAAATCACTTCCATTCTGTCAAGAAGTGCCGGTGGAATAGTATGAATTGTATTTGCGGTAACAATGAACAGGACATCGGAAAGATCATAGGGAACTTCAAGGTAATGATCCATGAATGTATTATTTAATTCGGGATCAAGAACTTCAAGAAGCGCTGAAGCAGGATCTCCCCGAAAATCTTTACCTATTTTGTCAACCTCATCCAGCAAAAATACCGGATTTCTCGTCTCCGCATATTTCATCTGTTGAATAATTTTTCCGGGAAGAGCGCCCACATAGGTCTTTCTGTGCCCCCTTATTTCCGCTTCATCATGAACACCACCAAGAGATATTCTCACGAATCTTCTTCCCAATGCCTCGGCTATGGAACGTCCAAGTGATGTTTTTCCGACTCCTGGGGCTCCAACAAAGCATATTATCTGTCCCTTTATGCGCTTAACAAGTTTCATCACGGCGAGATATTCAAGTAACCTTTCCTTTACCTTCTCCAGACCGAAATGATTCTTGTTTAATATCTTTTTTGCATGCTCTATATTGAGATTATCTTCCGTTCTACTCGCCCAGGGCAAATCACACAACCATTCTATATACGTTCTTGTCACGGCCGCTTCGGGTGAAATGGGCATCATCTTCGATAATTTCTTTAATTCACCGAGTGCTTTTTCCTCGGCCTCTTCCGGCATATTTGCTTTAAATATTCTATCCTCCAAATATTCTATATCATTACCCGTTCCATCATCCCCAAGTTCCTTCTGAATGGCTTTCAATTGCTCTTTCAAATAGTATTGTTTCTGCCCCTCAGAGAGTTGAGCTTTTACCGATCTTTCTATTTTTTGCTCAAGCTCAATATATTCAAGTTCTTTCAATAGGATATTATTTAATTCGAAAAGCAGTTCTTTCAGATTATCTATTTCAAGAACTTTTCTCTTTTCATCTGCTCTCAACGGCAAATTAGAAACAACAATATATGCAAGTTTGTCGAATTTTTTTGTTTGGGACAAATCAAGCACGAATTCAGGACTTATGTTTCCCCTTTTTACTGCATATTGCTCGAAATTCTTAATAAGTTCCCGAGCTAATACCTCAACATATTTCCCTCGATTCATTTTTATCTGTTCTACAACAATATCGGAATTGAAATAATCCTCTTCGCGAAAATTGACAAGTTTTGCTCTGCTATAACCCTTTACAAGTATTTTAATCCCGTTATTTTCCGTCTTCCCCAATTGTTCGATACGAACCAATGTACCGTATTTTCCCAATTTTAATTTATCATTCCCCTTATTTGTCTGAGGAACAACAAATAAAAGCCTATCCTCTCTTTTAGCGGCAACATCCACTATCTCCGTGAGTTTCTCATCGTTTACTATTATGGCAATTTCGATATAGGGGAAAACGACCAGTTCCCTTACCGGCAACGTTGGTATCTTAATGTATTCATTCATACTATTTCATCCTTATTATTTTAGGGGAATTTCCTTTCTCTATATCCGATTTCTTAATTATACATTTTTTCTTACCCTTTATTGACGGCGTTCTAAACATAACATCAAGGAGAACCGATTCGACTATGCTCTTTATTCCTCTTGCACCCGTATTTTTCTCTTTAACCTTATGGGCTATATACTCTATGGCATCGTCCTCCCATTCGATATCCAGGTTATCCATTGACATAATAGTTTGATATTCTTTCAATACGGCATTTTTAGGTTCTTTCATTATTCTAATTATTTTCTCTTCATCAAGATTCTCAAACGGAACAAGAATGGGGATTCTACCTATAAACTCGGGAATCAACCCGTATTTAATAAAATCCTCCGGTTGTGCGTTTTTTATATCCGCAAATTCCATTATATTTCTTATTTCGTGACCAAAACCAAGATTCTTCTTGCCCGTCCTTCTTCTCACTATTTCATCAAGTCCGACAAAAGCACCGCCGAAAATAAAAAGGATATTGTCCGTTTTCAACTTAATATATTCCTGTTCGGGGTGTTTTCTTCCGCCCTTGGGGGGAATGTTCGCAATCGTAGATTCGACAATTTTCAAAAGTGCCTGCTGCACGCCTTCTCCGGATACATCACGCGTTATTGAGGGGCCACTTGACATTTTCGCGATTTTATCGATTTCATCCACATAAACAATTCCGATTTCAGCCCTTTCAATATCATAATTAGCATTCTCAACCAGTTTCAAAAGGATATTCTCAACATCCTCCCCCACATAACCCGCTTCCGTTATACTTGTAGCATCGGCAATGGCAAAGGGAACATCAATAAATCTTGCAATTGTCTCTGCCATCAATGTTTTTCCAACACCGGTCGGACCGAAAAACAACAGGTTGCTCTTCTTTACGGGGGTATCATTTTCATTGTTATATTTTATTCTCTTATAATGGTTGTATATCGCAACGGATACGACTTTTTTGGCATATTCCTGCCCGATAATATATTTATCCAATTCCTTCTTTATTTCTTCAGGTGTTTTGGAGACAATCGTACCAACATTTACTGCATTACTCTTTTTTCTCTCTATAGTGCTAAATAGTTCAAAAACCGCCTCTGCACAATCTCTGCAAATATAGCCGCTTTCCCCGCGTATCAATTCACCCGCTTTCGACTGTGGTCTTCCACAAAAAGAACATTTTAGTTCGTCAATTTTCACTTTTCCCTTATTTTTCAATTACTTCGCTCCTCTTCTCTATAATCGTATCGATTATACCGTATTCTTTTGCTTCCTCCGGAGACATCCAAAAATCTCTATCCGTATCTTTTTCGATTTTCTTCAACGGTTGTCCCGTATGTTTAGCCATTATGTTATTTAATATATCCTTTATTCTTATAATTTCCTTTGCCTCTATTTCTATATCCGTAGCTTGTCCCTGTGCCCCTCCCGAAGGCTGATGTATCAAAATCCTCGAATTAGGAAGCGAAAATCGTTTACCCTGTGCTCCACCGGCAAGGAGAAGTGCCCCCATACTTGCCGCCATTCCTATGCAAATTGTGGAAACATCGGGTTTTATGTATTGCATGGTATCGTAAATTGCAAGTCCGGCGGATACAGAACCTCCCGGAGAATTTATATAGAGATAAATATCTTTTTCAGGGTCTTCAGCCTCAAGAAATAAAAGTTGAGCAATTACAACATTGGCTATATCATCAACCACCTGATTCCCGAGGAAGACAATTCTGTCCTTTAATAACCTCGAGTAAATATCGTAAACCCGTTCTCCCCTTCCTGTGCTTTCTATTACATAAGGTACACTAAACATCTTTCTTCTCCTCTTTTATTTTCTCCTTTTTATTCTCGTTCTTCCCTTTCTTATTGTCGGATTTTGATTCATTTGTCTTCTTTTTCTCCTCTTTCATAGGAACAAATTTATTGTTTTCAAAGAGAAAGTCTACGACTTTTTTACGAATGAGTTTCGATTTTATACTGGCAATGGAGCCATCCTTTTCAAGCAATTCTCTTGCCTTTTCGATTTCCATCTTCATCTTTTCAGCATACTCTTTGATCTCAGCGGCAATTTCTTCTTCCGTGGGCTCTATTTTTTCTTTCTCTGCGACTTTATCTATTATAATATCGTTTTTAAGATACATTTCAGCCATCGGTTGATACAGTTTTTCCAGTTCGGCAAGTTTTGCTTGATCTTTTTCTCTCTTGTGGAAATAACTTGTCATGTATCTTGCCTCTTCTCTGATCAGAGATTGTGGTAACTCAAACGGGTTTTCTTCAATAATTTTACCGAACAATTTGTTTTCCTTCTCGTTTTTCTCTTCCTCTTTCGCCTTATTCTCCAGATTTTCTTTTATATTCTTTTTTAAATCTTCAATATCTTTATATCCCATATCTTTGGCAAAATCATCATCTAAGTTCGGGAGAAGTAGTGTTTTTACCTCTTTTATTGTAATTTTGAATTTTGCGGTTTTATTGGCAAGTTTACTGTCTTTATAATCTGCCGGAATAATTGTCTCCACATCTACGATACTACCCGCTTTATTGCCGATAAGCGCCTTTTCCAATTCGCTGAATATATACCCGTCACCTAATGTTATGGCAAAATTTTCCATTGTAAATTCTTTTATTGTTTTACCGTTACTATCCTCGGCACGCATATCAATTACAAGCAAATCGCCTTCGTTCGCTGCTCTATCCACAGGTACATATTCACCGTTGCTTTTACGCAGGTATTCAATTTCACTATTCAAAAATTCTTCATTGTATTCAAACGGTTTGTATTCAACTTCAAGACCTTTATATTTCTCGATATTTATTTCCGGCATAACCTCTATCTCTGCTGTATATTTCAACGATTCGAGATTTACATCCGTAATATTCCCCACGGCAATCGGGGTGATTTTTTCTTCACTTAATGTATCCTTGTATGTCTGGTCCAAAAGCTCGTTAAAAGCTTCATCCTTAATACTGTCGCCGTATTTTTTCATCAAAATCGAAGGAGGAACTTTTCCCTTTCTGAATCCCGGCAACTGAATAGACTTTGCATATTTTCGGGCTAACTCATCAACCTTTTTATTGAAATCTTCTTTTGATATTTCTATGGTTAAAGATACAAGCCATTCTTTTTTCTTTTCCTTTTTTATCACCTTGCTTTTACTCACAATTAACTCCTTTTTTAAACTTAAATGCGAAAGGGGGGACTTGAACCCCCATGGGTAATCCCACTGGATCCTAAATCCAGCGCGTCTGCCAGTTCCGCCACTTTCGCGACTTATTTTACGCACATAATATATACATTTAGTGTAGCTATGTCAAGTGTTAAGGTTTTGTAAACTTGCGGATCAATTCTTTTGCAAACTCTTTTGCCATTGCAATATCTGAATCGTCGGGCTTCCCCTTATTTACACCGCGCACCAATCTAAAAGGTCCCCAATCGACGAATCCCCTGCAATCGAATTTACCGATTACATCAAACTCTTTCTTTCTAAGTGTCTTCGCCAATGAGCCTGAGAATGCTATTCCCATTCCGCTCGTTGTAAATACAAAGGCTTTTTTTCCTGTCATCTGCGGTAAGTTTTCTATTAAATGCAGCAGACCATCATCCGCCCTCATAGCATAAATACCGGAACCGAAACCAATCAAATCGAATTTGCTTAAATCTTCCGGTTTGACATCGGTTGTTTTTACCGTTTTTGCATTTAAAACTTCTCCCATTGCTATGGCAATCTTTTCCGTATTTTGATGGTGAATGGAAGAATATATTATCAAAACTTCAGTTAAAACCATTTTTTCCTCTTGAAGTAAATAACCATTATTACCATTATAATTACCATGACACCAAGAATCAAAGGATATCCGAATCTCCAATGATATTCCGGCATATATCTGAAATTCATTCCATATATACCTGCTATGAATGTTGGAGGGATAAAAATCGTAGCTATGATAGTTAAAAACTTCATTATGTCATTCATCTTGTTGTTAATGCTGGAAAGGTAAATATCGAGTTGTCCCGAAATCATATCTCTGTAAATTTCAACAGCATCGATAAATTGAAGCACATGCTCGTAAATATCTCTAAAGTAGATAGATGTACTTCTTTCAATACAAGTCGATTCGGAAATTTTTAAATTCCCTATGACTTCTCTAAGAGGCCATACAGACTTTAATACAAGAATCATCTCCTTTTTAAGTTTATGAATTGTCTTAAGAACAGAGGAATTCGGGTTTACAATCAGTTTATCTTCAATACGATCTATTTCCTCTCCCACATTCTCGAGCACGATAAAATAGTTATCTACAATGGCATCAATTAGGGCATAAGCAAGAAAATCAGAACCCAATTTTCTCATTCTCCCCTTATCGTTCTCAAGTCTTTTTCTCACTGCTCCGAATACATCTCCTTTTCTTTCCTGAAAAGTCAGAACATAGCTTTTTCCTATAATGAGACTTACCTGCTCTATTTCTATCTTCTTTTTCTTTCTATTGTATGTGAGCATTTTAACCAAGATGAAAACATAATCCTCAAACTCATCGATCTTAGGTCTTTGATTCGTATCCATTATGTCTTCCAAAACAAGATCGTGAATTCCGAAATTTTTACCTATTTTATTAATTTCCTTACCATTATCAAGACCATTAACATTTATCCAGGAAACGGTATCTCTCTTTTTGTATTCGGAACAATCTCCTATCTCTTTAATTACCGTTTCGTCTAATTTCTTTTCATTGTAGTCAATAATATAGATTTTTTCTCCATCCATAGTATGGTTTTTCAAAATACCTCCATCATTTGTAGCTCCTGAATTTTTACCCATAAGACACCTCGTATTAAAATACAGATGATTAATTATATCAAATATTTAATAAATGTCAAAAGAAAGGCTTGCAATGACGGTAGATAGGTCTGTCTACTTGCTTGCCCGCCAATCTTTTACTCTCTCATTTGACAGATATCCCCATGTGTGATAATCTGCCGATATGTATTTGATAAATATCATTACAATAGCACTTGGGCTTTCAATGGATGCATTTTCCGTTTCTATAACGGAAGGTGCGGTTGCAAAAGTTATCAAAAAGAGATATATTATTTTGATAGCCTTCACATTCGGTTTATTTCAGGCATTTATGCCTTTAATCGGATGGGGAATAGGAAACCTGACATTTTCCTATATTGAGCGTTATAATAAAATTATAAGTCTTTGTATTTTGGTATTTTTGGGATTGAAAATGATCTATGAAGCGATAAAAAACAAAGGAAAGAAAATCGATCAACAATTGGGAATAAAGCGGTTATTGCTCCTCGCCATTGCTACAAGTATAGATGCTCTCGCCATTGGATTTACTCTGAGCTCGTTAAGAGCATCTATTTTTACCTCTATTTTAATTATAGGAATGACAACCTTTCTACTCTCTGCTTTGGGTGTCGTAATAGGCAAATATTTAGGTTTGTTCTTAAAAGAAAAAGCTGAAATATTCGGTGGCATTATACTTATATTGGTCGGAATAAAAATTTACGCAGGCTTTTAAATTAAAAAGGAGATTTTATGAAAAAAGCAAAAACAGGTGATACGGTACAGGTAAACTATACGGGCAAATTTGATGACGGTATGATATTTGATAGTTCAAAAGGAAGAGAACCCCTCGAATTTACAATAGGAGACCATCAGGTGATCCCCGGTTTCGAGGACGCTATTGTGGGAATGCAAGAAGGGGAAAATAAAACCATTCATATTAATGCCGATGATGCTTACGGTAAACACCATAAAGAGCTCGTTATAGAAGTGGAAAAAATTCGTATTCCGAAGGATATCAATGTTAAATTAGGACAACAGTTACAAATCAATTCCGAAAACGGTGAAGTGATAAACGTTATCGTAACAGGAATAAATGATACAACGGTAACGCTCGATGCAAATCACCCTCTTGCGGGTAAAGATCTTAACTTCGATATCGAGCTCGTTAAAATAGTATAATTAAACATAGAAGATTATATGAAAAAGATTATACTGTTATTATTACTAATTGTCCTCATTTTGGGTATTACTATTCCCGTAATAAAGATGAAAAGTAGTAATCGCAATACGGAAAAAGAACCCGGAAAATACCCGAATACGTGGTTTATGACTCAGAGAATCTATCCCAAAGATCCGTCAAAAATGGAAGACATGATGAAAACAATACTTGCAGAAAGTAAAAGACAGAAACTCATGCATAGAAGGGACAATATTTACTGGATTTCCAGAGGACCTTACAACATAAGTGGGAGAATTACTGATATTGAAGGAGCAAACGGTAATTTTGACACGCTCTATATAGGTTCCGCTTCCGGTGGAGTATATAAAAGCGTAGATAGCGGTCATACTTTTAATCCGATTTTCGACGAAAATGCCGTGTTGCCAATTGGTGATATTGCAGTGGATCCGTTACATCACAACACTGTTTATGTGGGAACGGGAGAGGCAAACGCTTCAAGCTACAGTTATCCGGGAAACGGTATTTACAAATCAACTGACGGAGGGCAAACATGGCAAAACTTAGGGCTCATTAACTCCTATTCAATTGGAAGAATTGCAATTAACCCCATTGCTCCGGATACGATTTTCGTTGCAGCAACGGGCAGGTTATTCGGAAAGGACTCTTCAAGAGGAATATACAGAAGTGTGAACGGCGGACAAACATGGCAAAAAGTGCTCTACATAAGTGATTCAACTTCGGGTATCGATGTTGCGATAAATCCCCTTTCGCCCGATACCGTTTATGCCGCTATGTGGGAACGGATACGAACTTTGGACAAGAGAAAATCCGGTGGTGTCACTTCCGGAATTTACAGATCGGAAAATGCCGGTGAAACATGGGAAAAACTAACTGACGGATTACCGGATTCGACAAGTAAACCGGGAAGAATAGGCATAGCAATTTCCAAAAACAATCCGTCTGTTATATATGCCGTTTACACCGATTCATCCGGTGGCATCGGAGGTGTATACAGAAGCTTTGACAACGGGAATATCTGGGAATATAAATCCATGCCCGACATTTACAACACATACGGCTGGTATTTCGGCAATATTCGCGTTTCTCCAACCGATTCAGACAGGATCTTCATTCTCGGAATAGAGTGTTACATGTCAAATAACGGTGGCGACAACTGGACAGAAGTACTTACAAATGCTCATGTAGATTTTCATGCAATGTATCTGCCTGACACTGATCCATCAATGTGTTTTGTCGGCTCGGACGGCGGATTTTATATATCCAGCGACAGCGGAAACTATCAATACTTTTCACCTTTTATTTCAAACATGCAATTCTATCAAGGATGTGTAGATCCCTCTAATATAGATAGGCTTTACGGTGGTGCTCAAGATAACGGAACGAATAGAATGAGTGAGAACAATCCATACACATGGGAACACATTTTCGGAGGTGATGGCTTCTTTGTCGCTGTGGATCCCACTGATTCGAACACGATTTACGCCGAGTATCAATGGGGACAGTTATATCGATCGGATGACTACTCACTGAGCGGCTGGACATATCTTAGCGGAGATTTTAATGGAGACAGGACAAATTGGTCTACACCTTATATCATTGCCCCGGAAAATCATACAAAACTCTATCTCGGAACATATAGATTGTATCGCTCCCTCGATAGGGGAGATTCATGGACCGTACTTACCGGAGATCTCACAAACGGAGGTAACGAGAGCAGTATAACAACAGTTGCCATCTCACCGGTCGATTCAAATATAATTTATGTAGGTACGTCGGACGGTAATTTATGGGTCTCTACAAATTACGGAACTTCATTTTCAAATGTATCGATTTCCCTTCCGAACAGATGGATAACCTCCGTTATTCCGAGTAACACGTCTCCTGACACCGTTATAGTTACACTTTCAGGACTAAGGTGGGATGATAATGCTCCTCACATAATGCTCTCGGAGAATAAGGGTGTTTCATGGCAGGATATAAGCGGCAATTTGCCCGATTTGCCTGTCAACGATGCTGTGTTCGATAAGAATGTCTCCAATCGCTTATTCGTAGCTAACGACGGAGGAGTTCTTTACACGAATAATTTTATGAACTATACACCTCTTGGCGCCGATCTTCCTCCTGTTCCGGTCATGGATATTGATATTGATAACTCCGGAGATTATATCTTTGCATTCACATACGGGAGAGGCTCTTACCAGGCGGATATAAGCACCCTTGGCATCAAGGGGAAAAACACTGATGTTCACGGAGACAATATACAAATTCGGGAATATTCGTCCATATTCGAGACAACTCCCTTCGTTGAATTTTCCTACGGTGTTCGTCGGGAAGGAGAGATAACCGTTTTGGATTTAAGCGGAAGAACATTAGCCCGAAAAGATGTTGTAATCAGGAAAGGAAACAATCGCTTCTCGATAAACTTACCTCCCGAAATTACTTCGGGGACCTATTTTATGACGATACGAGCCGGTACTACTTTCAAAAAGTTGAAAATAACAAAAATAAAATGATAAAATAATCATTGAAATCATTATTACCGACAAGCAACGGCAGATTTTTATATCTGCCGCTACATATAAGGTTTTACAAGAATATGATATATACCTAATTTAATATGGAAACTCAATTTTTACCTTATCTGTTCCTATTTTTAAGACCTTTAGATTTTCTCCGTAAAATTTCCCCACTCCTTTTATCAACCCCATTAAGAAATCTATTAAATTTCTCGAAGATTTATAATGCATAATCAAGGTTTTTTCATCCTCCCATTCATAGTCAAATCTCGGGGGATGAGCTCCGAGCATGTTTTTTGTAGTAATTACATGAACATTGTCCATTTTCAAAAGAAATTGTTTTGCATTATTACAACCCATATAATACGAAGCATAAATTTTCTGCGAATATATATTCACCCAATAGTCCCCGAACTCATCAGCCAACTTCTCCTGCGACAGGTGTAAAACATCGCATAAAGCCGACACTATTTTTAAAACAACACTATCTTCAATATCACTTATTGGAAGAAGCATAGGTTCCTTATTAATGCCCGCTCGGGCTAATCCCTCTTCCCATTTCTCACGGCCGAATTTATCGATTACCATATCTCGCATTGCAATAGCTATCACACCTTTCATTATTTACCTCCTTATTTTAATAATATTATAATAAAATACTAACACAAAATTGCAATAAGGTAAAGACATTATGGTAGATGGGGGGTAGATAGGTATGAACATATTAACCGGCAAGAATGAGATGCTGAAACAAGTGCGGAATGACTATTTTTTGAAATCATTTTATAGTTTCAAAATTAAATAATAGCCATTTTACAACAGTGGTAGGTGTGTCCATACCATTTGCCTAAAGACCATTATGCGATATGGTATTCCCTCTTGTTTCAAGAAAACCAGAAATTACACAATTTTTTATTCTTTTCCCAAGGATCAAATAATAAGTATATTCTCATTGGCAGAAACAAATAGAAGATCATTCAATTTATTGTATTTTACCATTTCTCCCTTCATATTATCGAGATTGGCAGAATTAAACCCAATGATGACCAAATCGCTTGTTTCCGAATATTCCTCTACGACACTTTCTATTGTCTGTTTTTGGGGATTAAAAGAAACAGGTCTGATATTCTTAAAAGAAATCGGTAGTCGTCCACTTTCAATAATTTTTTTCAGATTCGTTACATTTTCGTCAATCTCCGATTCCGGAAAAGCAACGAATATATTTATTTGCGCTTCCCTCCAATCGGGATGCCCTTTAATAATATAAGCCAATAGTATCAACAGATTTGAGTTTCTATATTTTTTATCTGTAATCCAAATATCCATCCTTGATTTGTAGCCAAAGTGCCTCGATGAAGAACGTAGTATTAGAATATTGAATCTAACACTGAGCGCAAATTTAGCGGCATCTATTACGTCATCGATTTTTGAAGGATCTTCTTTAGGAAATTCCAGCAGAAGCGTATTATTATCAAGTCCCGAAACTCCCGAGAGTTGGACAATTTGCGCAACGGCTGATTTTTTCGAGGGTGAAACAATTGTATCGACATAGATTCCTGCTCCACCTTTTTCAACCAGTTTCACCAATTCTCCTTTAATTTCCACCGCTTTCTCGGCTGTCTCCTTGTTTAACATCCCCTGAATAAAGTGAACGAGCGTTCCGAAACCATGCCTGTAAGATATCCATCTAAGCAAATCAACTATGGAAATTCGTTCGAATGTGTCTTTTGAAACGGCGATTACCGACGGACGCCATCCATAAGGTTTAAGTTTCTTACTATTTCGTTGTGATATTATTTTCAACCATCTCGTAATTTGGAATATAAGCCCTTGCGAAAGTGTCGAAAGTTCATTTTCGTCTTTGTGAGAATAAAGTATAAGCCTGTATATAATAAACATAAGCAAAATAGCGAGAGTTGCATAGATCGGTTGGATTTGAAATATGACGATTATACTCATTATCCCTCCGATGAGGGAAATATACCATTTTGTATGGAAAACAGGTCTAAATGAAGGATTGGCAGCCATATGTTCGAGGAATGATATCCAACAGAGTATTCCGTATGTAATTATAAAAAACATTGTGATTAATTGAGCTATGAAATCGAGGCTACCCGGAAGGATAAATAAAATAACAAGTAGCACTGTAAAAGCAGTTGCATTAACAGGTTCATTTACTTTCCCTTTTCCCTTTGCAAAAAACCTATTTATCTTTTTCCCCGGAAGGACATTATCATTTCCGAGAGCCTGAAGTATTCTCGGGGCAACGATTGATGAACTAATTGCAGAGGAAATCGTAGCTGCAGCAAGCCCCAACGGTATTATGGGTCCCCATAAAGCAATTTTACTCATAACAAGCGGATCGGAAGCCAACAGGCTCATAGGGGCACTACTATGCAATTTTATAGCAACAAGGATGTATATAAACATTCCCGTTATAGTTGCCGACAAAATACCTATGGGAATGGAACGCTCCGGTTTTTTTAAATCTCCCGATAAACCGACACCTGCCGCCATTCCCGTAAAGGCAGGGAATATAATTGCGAATACCTTAAACATGGGATCTGCTCCCTTTATCTTAAATGTAAGAGGAACAGGTACAGTACCAGGCAAGGCTTTGCCGAAAAGAAAGAGAATTATGGAGGCAATGAGGATTAAAAATACACCCCATAGTATATTAACTCCCATGTTAGCCCCTTTCCATAGTTGAATCCACGTAATTAGACCAAAAAACAAAAGGCTTATTATTCTTAAATCAATCCAAATCCCGGATTTTGTCATTAGATATTGATTGATAGGTCTAAACGCATCGGCAAATGCTACCATATAAAACGCAACGGAAATCGCCCTTGCAAAATATAGTGATATACCTATTGAACCACCTATAATTTTACCGAATGATCTGCTTATTATGTAATATTCCCCACCACCTTCGACTCGCATATTCGTTGCAATTTCAGATATGGCAAGGGCTGATGGTATGGTTATTAAATGGGCTATTAAAACGAGAAGAATCGTCCCTATAAGGCCGGCGTTAGATACGGCATACCCGAATCTAAGAAATAAAATGGCACCAAGAATGGTGCTTATAGAAGCTAAAAAAACGGGCGTAGTCCCGAATCCGTATCCCCTATTCTTATTCTTCGCCATAAAGCTAATATAACATTATTATAAGATTCGTCAAGTATTGATACAGTGGATGTGTAGATAGGTAAGATATACTTACCAGTTTAAGGAGGGAAAAGAAAATTATAAAATCCATTCTCCCTCACCTCTGTTCCCTCCCGCCTGTGGAGGGGAATTTATTAATCGCTCTATTTCCGTGTTTACTCTCCCCTTCTGTAACTATTCGCAGTTATATTCACTCTAATGAAGTATAATTATCTTACCTCTTTTAGATATTGTTCCTGCTCTGAATTGATAAAAATAGATTCCATTGGAGAGTTTGGAAGATTTTACACTTATTTGATTAAATCCGATATTTTGATCGGAGTAATTATCATAACCAAAAATTTGAATACCTGCTATATTAAAAATATTTAAATGTACATTTATTTTACTACTAAGATAGTATTTAAATATTATTGAATTATTACAACTTGTAAAGACATAATCGGAAAACGATCCGGACATTAGATATACGGTTCTTGTTGTATCAATTTCAGTTGTATCGATTACAGTTGTATCAGTTGTATCATTTACAGTTGTATCGATTACATTAAGGAATGAATCAAGAGCTCCCCATATTCTCAGTTTGTTTACTGCATTCCCATTAATAGAATCAGTCCATCCGGAATATGTCAAAAACAGCTGATTTCCCGGTCCTTTTTCGAGATTCGGTGAAATATGAGCACTATCTCCTGTTATTATTGCTCCACTATCCAATACTATTCCATCTATTCCAACTGTTGCCCCGTATATATCCCCCTTACTATTGTCTCTATAATCCTCCCACATTGTGATAAATCTATCATCATTATATTCTATTGTAGCATTCTTCTGGTCTCCACTTGCATCTGAAATAACTATAGAATCCATTAAAACATTACCCAAACTATCATATATTGCACCGTATAGATTCTTATATCCCTCCTGTCCATCAGCCCAAACAAGCATTAATCTGTTATTTGCATACTTTGATTTTGCATCGTATTC
>QNBC01000026.1 GCA_003641665.1 candidate division TA06 bacterium | reverse complement strand
TACCCCACCATCCGTCATGATTAATCCCTGCAATATGCAATTTCGTTGCGTAATCCTTAAAGGATTTCCTGTTAAACCGAATGAGAGAATTTTTTGCTAAATCGGATATGGCAAGGTAAACAGCTTTGTTAAAGGCGGATATACCGCTTACCTTTCCGGCATCCGGGAAAACAAACTCCTTTTGCTTGAAACGAAAACTATCATTACTTACGATTATTGTCAATTTTCCTCCAATAGAATCGGATGAAGAGACAAAAATATCAGGACGGGAATCGTAGTTGTAATTAATGGGGGCAATCATTGAATAATTTCTCATCAAGGAATCTTGCCATACTATTCTAAATGTCCCGTTACCCGTATTTTTATAAATTGATATGCCGGTTTTATGGTTAGCCAGCAATATATCCTCTTTGCCGTCATTGTTGAAATCTGCAAAGAAAAAGCGATCGGAATAATCCGTTTCGAGACCTGCTCTCTCCGTTACATCAACGAATTTTAATCCTCTTTTGTTTAAAAACAGCCTGCCGTCAACAATAATATCGGGATAGCCATCATTATTTATATCTCCTGTTGCTACTCTATATCCTTTTATTTGTATTAGCCCCTTAGTCTTTGTGGCGTTACGAAAAACAGGACCTTCATATTCTTTAAGTTTTCTTCCGTAAGTGAGCGGAGAACCCGGAAAGTTCCTTTTATATAACCTTTTAAGTTTTAAATCATATTGCCCGCCACAGATAAGCCCGTCAATGATTGCAATTCGGCCATCTTTGTATTTGCCGGATTTTAAATAGGCAATCGCTTTATAGTAGTCAAGAGATTGCCTGTATGTCATTCCGGGGAGAAATGGTAATGTATAGGATTCTGCTTCATTGAGGTAATATAACGCCTTTTTGGCATAGCCTCTTTTCAATAGTAGTCTTGCTAAATCGAGCCTCAAGCGAATTGTTATTAGTTTCTTTCTCAGTGTCCATTCATCTTTATCTATAAAATCAGGTTTCAGAAGTGAATCCTTCAAAGTGGAAATCAAAATCTTTTTCATTTTTTCTCTACGGAAATTTAGATTAAGAAGCTTTTCTATGACAATTGATTTTGTTTCAACACTTGCGAGAGGTTCATTCAGAATTTTATATAGTCGTTTTTTTGCTTTTATTTTGTATAAATGCTTGCTGTAAACAATAAGTGCTTCATTGTAAATATATGTATCCCTGTATTTTAACATGAAATTCAATAAAAATGAGTCCGGATTTTCCTCCGGGGAGATGAAAGATAACCCATTGTAGAGGAAATTCTTCTCTGCAATATACGATAATCTTGTGGATGGGAATTTCAAGTGAATGGAATCGACATAATTTGACAGCATCTTGTTTCTCATGTGTATTGTATAGAACAAACCGAGGGCGAGTGTATCATAGACATCACTGGCAATGTGGTTTTTTATACTTTTTTCTATGGTAGAGCTGTTATTAATTTCAATTTTACATTTTGCATAGAAATTGAGGAGATCTACATCTCCGGTTTTTTCATAAGCAAGGGAGAGATATTTCATCGCTTTTTTGTGATTTCCGATAAAGAAATACGATTTGCCTATTTTGTCGTACAGAGAAGGATTTTTCTTTTTTAGTGCGAACTCAATGTACTTATTGAATTCACCGTATTTGTAATATTCATTGATGTCCGATGCGTATACAGTAACATATGCGGTAATAAGCATTGTTATTGACAAAATTAAGATTTTTTTCATATCATTCCTTTCCGATTAATTTTTCCATATAATTTTTCCATCCGTTCAATTTCTTTTTTCTCTCATTTACGTCCATAGCAGGAATAAATTCTTTTGCACTTTTCGGAGAGAATTTGTCATTACCCGAAGCCATAAAAACGGAGCCAAGAGCTGTAACTTCTATGTTTGCAGGTCTTTTGACAATGAGATCCGATATGTCGGATTGAAACTGTAAAAAGAGATTGTTTTTACTCATACCTCCGTCTGCAAAGAGTTTGTGAATTTTGTTTCCCGTATCATTCGTCATAGCTGTTAACATATCGTTAACGAGGTAAGCTACTCCTTCGATGGCAGCTCGCGTAATTTCGGCTTTCCCCGTGTCTCTCGTGAGCCCGTAAATCGCTCCTCTTATATTAGGTTTCCAGTATGGAGCCCCTAACCCCACAAATGCGGGTATAAAATAAACTTCACCTGTACTGTCGGAATTCGATGCCAATAGTTCCGATTCTTTACTTTCCCTAAAAAAGTTTAGCTTATCCCGTAACCATTGGATAACAGCACCGGCTATGAATACGGACCCTTCAAGTGCGTATGTAGTTTTGCCATTCTTTACCCATGCGATAGTGGATAAAAGGTTATTCTTGGAAAATACAGGAGTATTTCCGGTATTGAATAGAATAAAGGCGCCTGTTCCGTAGGTGACTTTTACATCTCCACGGGAAATGGCTTTATGTCCGAATAGGGCTGCTTGCTGATCTCCGAGAACACCTCTTACGGGGATATGGAAACCGTCTATTTTAATGCTACCGAAATCGGCATTGGAATCAAGCACATCCGGCAAAATGTTTTTGGGTATATCAAAGAGACTCAGCAGTTCATCATCCCATTTTAGGTCGATTATATCGAATAGCATCGTGCGTGATGCATTGGAATAATCGGTCAGGTGGGGGTGTCCCTCTACAAGATTATACATTATCCAGCTATCCACGGTACCAAATGCGAGATTATCCTTATTTCCGTTAAATCTATCGAGAATCCATTTTATTTTGGATGCCGAAAAATATGGATCGGGAACCAGTCCCGTTTTGTTTCGTATCAAATCGGTGTATTTCCCTTTTATTGATTCGATAAAATCGGCTGTGCGTCTATCCTGCCATACAATGGCATTATATAGCGGTTTTCCTGTTTTTTTATCCCATATCACCGTTGTTTCCCGTTGATTTGTAATGCCGCAGGCGATGATTTTATCGCCTGAAATATTGGCGTTTTTCAAAGCGTTATATATGGTCTTTTTTTGAAGTTCTATGATTTCATGCGGGTCTTGTTCTACCCAGCCGTTCTCAGGGTAAATAAGTGACAGTTCTTCCTGGGCAACGGAGACTATTTCGAAAGTAGAATCAAATATGATAGAACGAACGGAACTGGTCCCCGAGTCGATTGCCAAATAATAATTCATATTACCTCCAATTTCCTGTTATTATAAATAAAAATAAAAAAAATGACAATCATATTTTAATCAAAATCCGGTTTATTTGTAATAAAACACCAATGAGGAATTGGAATCGCAAATAATTATAAACTAAATCAGTAAATATACTCAAATCACATTGTAACAATCAATTTATCTTTCAAATTTCTCTAATCAATAATCACCATTTGGTTGCATTGAATGTGTTTCTGTTGTCATGTGAGAATTTTGGCCAACCGGAATGTGCTAACGCTCCGTCTGCTTGCAATGCGAATATATTGTTGTCCGAAATGAAATAAACCACTTTGTCACTGGATAGGGCAATTGTACCTCCATTAATATTCATGGCGCTTTCCCATTGAATATTCCCTGAAATATCCGTTACACTCAAATGAGGACTCCAATCTGAGATTACACCGTATAATTGGTTGTTATCATCAATTAACAAGTCATGAGGCAAAGTTAGAGAGTTATTAACCAAATTGCCATTAGATGTATTATAGAGAGAAGAGCCGGTGTATTGGTTAAAAACAATCAAATTACCGTTATTATCGATAAATTTGTTTTTATGGCTGTCGACATTAATTTTCCATGTAATTTGATGGTTTGAGTAGTCTATCCTCGCTAAGCTGTCCTGAGCTACAAAAGCAATTATATCTCCATTATTGGCTATAACTATATTATTTGCATATTCCATGATATTAGCAGTAGTTTCCCAAATCAACTCCCCGTTATCGGGATTAATGGCTCTGATACAATACATGTTATTGGAGTTAGTGAAGTCAAATATGTAGATTGTTCCGTTATTTCCTACGGAAATTGGGGTTCCTGCCGGAGTGGAATAGATGAAATAATACCAATTTATGTTTCCGCTTGTGGAAATATTGTATAATGCCCTGGAATAGCTTCCGCTTCCGGATGTTTTTGTAATTATGCTTCCGTCACTTGCCAGAGCAATAGGCCCCAATTCTCCGTATGTATAAACATCCGAACCGGTGCCGTTCGGTAATGTTTGGGGCACTTCCCAAACCCAATTAAAACTACCGTTATTAGGATTTATAGAGTACAATTTTGTTGCTGATGAAACATAAATGGTTCCATCATCCCCGATAACAATATAACTGTTTATATGCCATGTTTCAAGTTGCTCACTTTTCCATTTCAGTGAACCGTCGGATTTATTAAGTGCGAATATTCTTTGAGGTTCCCAATCGGTACTGTTCCACCCACCTCCGCCTGCTGCGAAGTAAATTGTTCCATCTGGTCCGATAGCAAGAGGGGAGGAAGAAATATGAAAGCCTGCATCCTGCAATTGGTATGTCCACAGCGTGTCTCCCGCATTTCCTGTTAAAGTATCATTTATAAAATCGTCTATGAAGCTGCATCCTGTAAAATAAAGAAGTGAAATGACAAAGATAGCAAAGGGCAGGAAAATTAGCGGTCTTAATTTTTTCATAATAACTCCTTATGATTGTTTAAGTACACTACCGATTAAAGAGAATTGGATTTTTATTCAAATTCTGTGGAAATGCAAGATCTTTGTAGTGCCGGGAGGAATCTTCTATTATACAATTTCCGGGAGCACTTTAATTTAAACCCGTTTATCATAATATCAAATAGAGTTTTATCTGTCAATGCCCTACAATTTTTCACATATTCAAATGAGGGATAGCAGAATTAATTCTCTTGACATAATTCACGGATATGAATATATTTACAGGATGAAAAAAATCTATTATTTGCTTTTTATTCTTTTCTTATCGTCCTGTTCCGGGAAATATATTGATATGTACAATGATTGTTATATTGATTATTACTACGGATATGATTTTTCAAATGGGATTGTTGATTCACTTCACCCGATAAATAATGATATAATTGTTCAAAATTGGTATCCATATTCTCCGCCTGATACCACATATCCTTCCCATGACGGTTTTCTATGGTTTAATAGATCTGATAATTCCACCATTTCCATAAAAGATTTGGGGATTGTCAAAACGGATACTTTTAAAGATATGTCAGGCGTGGCTTTTGATTCAATCGATCCCGTTATAAAGGAAAATCATCTTTACTTTATCAGAGTAAAGGACGGGTATATAAAATTAATAGTAACGGCGGTTTCTCCTTATTCTATGGAGGTTTGGGGGGAGTATCAATATTCATCGAGTGAGGTATTTCAATGAATGAATATGTCTATTGCCCGGTTTGCGGTGCGAAATTGATTGAAAAAAATATAAACAATAAAAAACGGAAATTTTGCCCCGAGTGCGGGTTTATCTATTATAAGAATCCCGCCCCTACGGTTTGCGGCATTGTAAAAAATAAGAATCGTTTGCTTCTCATAAAGAGAGGTATTCCACCACACGTGGGTGAATGGGCGTTTCCATGCGGATTTATAGAATATGGGGAAACAGCAGAAGAGGCATGCCTCAGGGAGTTACATGAAGAAACGGGAGTAGAGGGAAAAATCAAATCTCTTCTCAGCGTTAAATCGATAGATACGAACGAGTACGGAAGTATATTGATCATAAATTATGCGGTTGTTACCGTGGACGAATATCTTATTGCAGGTGATGATGCTATTGGAGCAAAGTATTTTAATGTAGACGAAGCGAAGAAAGTGATTATTCCTGAACAATTGGAATGCCTTGAGTATGAAGAAGCTCTGCTTGGATAACGAATATTTGACCGAATTTAGGACCGATGTTATTAAGTGTGATCGTAATAAAGACGGGACGTTTTCTGTTGTATTAAAAGATTCATATTTTTATCCCGAATCGAGTGGACAGACGGGAGATCATGGTTTTATCGGGGATACAAATGTCATTGATGTTGTTATAATAGATGATGAAATTGTACATGTTGCGGATAAAGCAATCGAAGGTACAAATGTAAATTGCACGATCGATTGGAAGAGACGATTCGATCATATGCAGCAGCATACGGCACAACACATGCTTTCCGGAATTATTGAAGATAAATATGGAATAAAGACCGTTTCATTCCATATGGGAGAAGAAGATTCATCCATTGAGACCGATGTGAGAACTATTACGGAAGATAGAATTGATGAAATCGAAACACTCGTCAATGATGCAATTTTCAAGAATATCGAAGTTAAAAAATATTTTACCGAAGAGGAAGTAGAAGGAGTAAGAAAAAAAGTCAATATTAAAGGTCCGAAGAGAGTTATTGCTATAGAAGGCGTTGATGTTTCTTACTGCAGCGGGACACATGTAAATAACACAGGAGAAATCGGTATATTTAAGATTACGGGAATTGATAAAGTCAGGAAAAACATAAGATTGCACTTCAAATGCGGTTACAGAGCCTTAAATGATTACCGAAAAAATCTAAAGATTACAAATGCATTAAAGAAAATACTGACAAGGGATGAAGATAGTATCATCGTGGGAGTGGAAACGCTCATCGAAAGAGAAAAGAAACTCCAAAAGCGGATTAAAGGATATCGATTAAGGGAATTGGAGAGTTTTGCGGGAAGTATAGAAGAAAAGATCTACAAAAATGAACTTGAGGGATATGAAGATGAAGAGATAAGATATATTCAATCTCTTCTCATCGATAGAGGTATCGAATCAATTATTCGCAACAGAGATACGAATAGAGTTTTCATCACGGTTAATGAGGATAGAAACGATGAGTTCAAAGCGTTAATTGATGAAATGAAATATAAATTCGGTATAAAAGGTGGGGGAAGTAAAGGGAGATTCCAATTGATGCTCAATGGACAGGGGGAAGAGATCTGGTATAGATTTGTCGATTTGTTAAAATAGTTCCCGATTAACTAAAAAAGTGTGTAATATTTTCACACTACTGTGAAAAATATTCACACTTTTCAATTTTTAAAAATCCTAAGTAATATAATAGCGTGACATAGTGTTTTGGCATGGAAATTGCACAAATAATAGCATGAGAATTAGATTTAATAAAACCAGCTTGTTTATGACCATCATAAGAATAATGATTTTTCTCTATTTGGTGTTTCTGTTTGTATCATTAGAAAAGGTTTTTAACAAAGGTAACTTGAAAAAGGAGGATAAATATGAAGAAAAAGCTGTTGCAAAAAAAACAGTGTGTAGAAATCTTCTCCATCAAGGGGTGAATTCAGATTCGGGGAAAGGGGTATGTAAAAATTTTAATATTGTTTTTAAGGAGGACTTATGAAAAGAGCCATTTTATTTTTGATGCTTGTATTGCCTTTATGGGCATTCGGAGAAAAGATTGCAATTTTGGACTACAATCCGACGACGATTGACGAAAATGCGAGGAAGTCATTTATCAGCTTGTTCATCGATGATTTGAGCGGCAAGTACAATTATAGTGTGTCAACGGTTAGCGATAGTATGTTACCTAATTACTGGGGCGACAAAGATAAGATTGCTGACAAATTTCGCAATGGAGAGTACACAAAAGTAGTTATATTTAAATACTACTATATCAACGAAACATTGATTATAAGGATGGATGTTCTGGATTTGCTATCGAAGAAATTTGTGATAAATGAAAATCTCAATCTTTCGGACCCCGATGAGATCGAATATGCGGCGAAAGCTGCCGCGACTGTGCTTGGAGAAAGAAAATCATTATCCGAGTTGGTTAAAAACGGAATCCTCGTATCGAATAATGTAACAGCAAGGAAAGTCAGACGGAGTAAAGGAGAAAATTCTTTCGGGATTTCAACGGGGTATATGTGGAATACGTTTACCTATGATCATCTTTATGCCGGGCATTATAAAAAGGTTTTGATGCTCAATTGCTCATTTATTACGGAAACTACGGATAATTCGAGAGTAAGTATAAATCTCGATTGGCCTGTGGCAGCTGGAATCGCAGCCAGTATAGGATATAGTTATATTACTCATCCGGGAGTTAATACGGCGTATTTCGGTTTTGATTTCGGAGCTGAATACGATTATGCGAGGAAAGATATTAATCCCAATAGCTCCATTGGAGGAGTCTTGCTAAGACCTAAAATTGGTTTTGTTATGTTAAATTCATACTACACGAGTGTTTATATAGAAGGTGCAGGGCGATTTGTCACGACCGATTTTCTTGACAGCGGATTGGAAATAAGAGCCGGAATACTTTTCAGAGGCGGAGGTAATTAATTTTAGGGAGAGGAATTGTCCGTGGGTTTTGAGGAGGATTCCCTCCTCAAAACCCGGGGAGGAATGAAGTATGATAAGTGTCGTTAAAATAGTTTACTTTCTTTATCTGCTAAAAAAAGATAAAACCGAGAATCTCAAGCTCGAAGATAGAGATTATATAATGTACTTTATCATATTTTCATATTTAAGGTTCCTTTTGCAGAGAGTGAAAAGCGTTTTTATTTATCATGGTGGTTCGCATTTTAACGATACCGCAAAAAGTTGTGAATTGGGTAAAAACAATATCGAAAGAAAAAATATGTACGTTTGCATTTAAAAGTATGAAGGGAGGTAAAAGATGAAATCTTCTTTTATAAAGTACTATCTGGTTTCTCTCATCTTTCTATTCACGGTTACATCAACACTCTTTGCCGATAAAAAAGCAGTTGCATTTGGTAGTAGTGATTTTTATGCAGTTCATAGGGCAAAGAGGGATGCTCGAAAGGATACCAACGGTTGTTTGTGGTTTTCCGCAGGTTTTTTGACGAACTTAGTCGGTGTTGGGATTGCAATTATGGATGACCCCAAACCGCGAGAGAGTGCTCTAATAGGTAAATCTCCCGAGTATATTGTAAAATATACGAAAGAATACAAATCCGAAAAGAGGAATATTGAGACTCGTTATTCCATAACGGGATGTATAGTTTTTGCTATTACTTATTGCATATTAATATTTAACTTAACATCATAGCGAGAATTGGTTTAAAGGATGAGGATGATTTGGGTTTTAAACAATGTGATATGATGATTTTAATAGTCATTTCATTAAATTATGTTGAATGTATTATGAAAATGTATTGCTCGAGTGATATTGAGATATTTAATAATAGGAGGAGTGTGTGAATATAAAAAGATTTATTACCATTTTATTGGCTTTTGTGATGCTTGTTAGTCCTGTTATACTAAATGCCTCGCAGGACGCATCATCGGCTATTATTGCAGCCGATAAAGACGTTAAGACGAATACCAACGGCTTATTATGGTTAGGAGCAGGATGTATGTTCGGACTTCTTGGTGTTGGTGCAGCTTATATTATGGAACCATCACCAAAGGCGTCGAGCCTTTTGGGAAAATCGCCGGAGTATGTGGCGGCTTATACGGATGAATACAAATTAAGAGGTAGAACTATTCAAACGAGGTATGCGTGGGCGGGAACTTTTATAAGAATTACCATTTACGGAGTATACTTTTTATTAATTGCCACTGCCAGGGAGAATATCTATAGTATATCTATTGATTAAATTGACATGCAAAAAATTGTATGATAATATGAAAATCATGGTTTTTATTAAAAGATGGAAAAGAGCCATAGCATTTTATCTCTCGGTAGTGTTGTTTTTGTTGCCGATAATAACATATGCGTTTGATGGAGAGATGGATGAAAAGATTGAGCGATTTGCGGCTGAAAAAGGGAGAGAAGACGCAATAAAGAGTATTGGAATGACACAGAAGGTTTTATGGTTCGGAACCGGACTTTTGTTTAATGTTTTAGGTGTGGGAACCTCTGTTATATTTGTACCCGGACCGAAATTGACAGGAGCATTGGGGAAGCCGTCAAAAGCCTTGAAAGCCTATGTCGACGAGTATAAAACTATAAAAAGAAACAAACAGTTATTTTATACCGGATTCGGATGTCTGGTCGGAACGAGTGTTGTTTTATTTGCTTATGCCATATACTATTATATATCGATTATAAAGTTAATGCTTATTGCTTTTTATTCAATTTTAGCAACTGCAGGTTCATGAAACAATTTATAATAAACCTTGACAGACGCAATATTTCTATGATAATCTATCTTTAGAGAAATTTTATGGAGGTGAATATGGTTATTAAAAGAGCTTTCGTTGTATTGTTGGTTGCAATGTTACTTATTACGCCGGTTTTAGTTAATGCCTCTGATTCTGCATCTTCAGCTATAGTAGCTGCGGACAGAGATGCCAGAGCTAATACAAGCGGTGGTTTATGGTTTGCCGCCGGGTGTCTATTCGGTCTTCTAGGTGTTGGTGCAGCTTATATTATGGAACCATCACCAAAGGCGTCGAGTCTTCTGGGAAAATCACCGGAGTATGTGGCGGCTTATACGGAAGAGTATAAATCCGTGGGTAAGAGTATTCAAACGAAAAATGCCCTGACAGGATGTGTAGTGGGTGCAGTAGTTGAAGCCGTTGTTTTTACAGTATACTATTTTGTAATACTAGCCGCAGCAACATCAACCACTTATTAAATTATTCTTATATGTTGAATCTATCGTTTGTAGTTATAGCGACATTTACAGGACTTTTTACCCAGATCAATGTTTCTAAAATTCAAAATGATACGGTAAAGGGGAGATTCTATATGAATCCCCCTTCCTATTATCTTATGCATGTTAACTATCCCGTTGATCAGGTTCTATTCAATAGGGGGGATACAACATTTATTTATTATCCCGAAACAAGGGAAGGATTTAAATTAATAAGCAATTATTCCAATTCTCCTGAAGTATCCAAAAGTTTAATTCCTGTTTTTAAGGATGAATATCTCACTAAATTGGGTATGATCCTTGTAAAAAGTGATTATAAAAACGGTGTTTTGACAAAATACTATTCACCGACGGATTCTAAATCCAAGTTAAAATTTATTAAAATAGTATATAAAAACCATCTTATTAACCGCATTGAAGTAATAGATAGAGACAATAATGTTGTAAAACGTTCCGTATATGGAAATTATAAAAGAGTGAATAATAGAAATATTCCAATGCGCATTAAAAATTATTCAAGGATAAATAAAGATTCGGCAGTTTCTCAAATAGACTATGACAGTGTTATTTACAGGGAGAAACTTCCCGATAGTATAGAGAACTATAAAATCCCGCCGGAGATAAAATTGAAAGAGATGAAATGGTAGCCAACTTAATTTTACTTACATTAATTCTTAATCCCCTTAAATCGGATTCCATAAATACAAAAAAATACGAACAATTTCGCGAAGATCGGTTTATTATAAAAGCGATTATAAAGCTTTATCAAAATACCATATCAAAGCAACAGGGAGATGTGTGTGTTTTTGAACCGAGTTGTTCGCATTTTGCCGAACAATCCATATCGAAATACGGAATAAAAGGCGTTTTTATGGCTATTGACCGACTGGAAAGATGCAATCCTACTGCCTGGAACTATGCCAACAAGTATTATCCGGTTGTTTTCGTAAAAAAAAGAGGATACAAACTAAAGGATCTTCCCGAATGGCACAAATAATTAAACTCGCTTTAATTTTGTTTCTGTTTTTTATTCCCGTTTTTGGTAATGGATTAGATGGGACGTTTGCTTCCTATCTTGAAAAGGATGGAGATATTAGCGATGCAATTGTGGAATATGAAAGATTAGTGGTTGATAGCAGTATGAAGTACAATGCTGATTCTCTCCATTTGAGGATAGCAAAATTATATATAAAACTCCGGAAGTTTGGTAGAGCAAATGAAGAATTGGATAAATTATCAAAAACCGAATATATTAATAACTTGAAAGGGATTTCTTATCTCTTAAATGGTGATTTTGACAGAGCAAGATCAATTATATCAAATGATACATTGAAAGGAATTTCATATATACTACAAGATGATTTAACAATGGCAAATAGATTTATTAAAATTGATTCGCCACCCGGTAAAAAATATCCGATTTTAGGAGCGATTATGTCATCAATAATTCCGGGAAGCGGGAAATTCTATGCAGGGAGATCCTTTGACGGTATCTATTCTTTTCTTTTGGTTCTTTCTCCTGTTATATCAAGTTATTTTTCTTTTCGTGACGGGAATAAAACCATGGGTTATATTTACGGATCAATAGGGGGAATGTTGTACCTCGGTAATATTTACGGTTCGTATAAAGCATGTGAGATCTATAATCGTTATCAATCTGATATGTATAAACGGAAAGAACTGATAAAGTTTCGGTTTGAGAAATGGTTTTAAACTTTCTTTTGATTTTGGTTTCCACTGTAAATTTAGCGGATACACTGATTCAAAAAGGATTTTATAATAAAGCTATTGTTGAGTATAACAGAGAGCTCTTTTACGGGAAAGAGGATTCTGTAAAAATATTTAACGATATGGCGAATTTGTTCTATAAAACGGAGAAATATCCCTTGGCGGCAAGATATTACAGTATGGCGTTTGCTATTTCACATAGTGATATTACGAAGTATAAACTTTACAGATCTATGTATAAAAATAATCAATATGATATTTTAACTTCACTCCTATCGGGGGCGGAAGATAAAAGAGACAGTATACTTTTTGCTTTAAGTTTGGGGAAATTGCACAATTACGGAGAATCATCGAGAATCTTGAAAGATTTAAATTATAATATTAGATTTTCTAATCCTTATTTTAACAAATATATATCGTACATAGTCCCGGGCTCGGGGCAGATTTTAGCAGGGCACTTGAAGGATGGATTGGTAGCGCTTGTGGTAAACGGTGCTTTTGCATACTACGGGTATTACCTTTATAAAAAGGGCGATTATTTAACATTTATTCTTACTATTCCTCTTTTCTTGCGATATTACACAGGTAATGCCACTGCCGCCTGGGAATTTACAATTGATAAAAATGATAGAATCATAGATAATTTGGAAAGTAGTATCGGAATATTTTGAAAAAGGCTCTCCCGAAGGAGAGCCTTTTTCCCTATTTTACAATTAGAATTTTGGACGATTTAAAGTGATTTTTTGATTTAGCGGTTACGAAGTAGATGCCATTTGTTATCTTATTGGCGACATTCATTGTGAAATGATGTTTCCCGGATTTAATTTGCCCATTGTATATTTCACCGATTTTCTTTCCTGAAATATCGTAAAGGGAGATATTTACCAAGTTATCGTTAGACATAAGCAGTTCTATGTGTATCTCTCGGCAATAAAAGCGGGATTTTACCGAGAATTCGGTACATTGTTTTTTAGACACGGAGTTTTCTTTTATACCGCTTGTCACACCGAAGAAATCGAATATGGCACGGATTAAGGAATCCTTCGTACTTGGTGATGAACCGTCGACAAGTCCTCCGAGTTCGAATGTAAAAGCTACGGATTTATAGCCACTCGTGTCATTTGCAACGGCTCTTCCCGTTCCGTTTTCGTTAAAAATCGGATAACCGCTACCGGTTGTTCCTATTTCGTCGATATAGTTATTATCACCATTATATGAAAAACTCATTCCGTTTGTGAATGTACTACTCACTCCTGTTAAATCGTAACTAATTGTACTACCGTCAGATATGGGGTTTACACCGAAAGATGTATCGTAAACAGTGTGAGATGCATCGTAATACCAGCAATCTCCACCCTCCATATACACGTTGCCTCCGTTATTCATAAAATTGACCAGATTGCTTGCTTGCGTACTGCTTAGTGTAGTATTATTACTGTATACACCGAGACATATAAACAGATTATTGTAGAGACTCAAATCGGATGGGAAGGATGTTAAATACCGGTATGTGCAAACTGAGTCACAGTAGGAACTGATTAATGGTCCCGTACTCGGAGTAGGATCCAGATCAATGATACCTACATTTATTTTATCTATTATATGAAATGTTATATAGCCGGAATCGGGATAAAAAGCAATATTACCGGTATTATCTTGTGCTTTTATTCTGTACGATATCGAGTCGCCCACATTTACGGATATGCCGAAATCTGTTTCATATGTGTTACCGGATGTATTGACCATTGTGTCGTAATATGTCGTATCATTGTGAATATACTCGACCAGTGCCGTATTTACTGCACCTTCATCCGTTATTGTAGCTATAATCGTTGCCGGCCAATTTGTATATAAAAAGTCGGTAATAGGTGTGTGACTGATGGAAGGAGGCTGATCTCCGACATGGAATGTGTAATAACCGGCAGGAGCTACAAGCGGATCGGCTTCATGTCGACCGGAATTATCAACGGCGTATATGTAATACTCAACAGTTGAACCGGATGTTTGTCCGGGAATATTGCCGGAATAATAATTTGTACTGTCGTAAGTAAGTGTCGTTGTGTTAAATGTCGAATTGCCTTTTAGACGCCAGAAGATGAGTAGTGAGTCTGATTTTAAAGAAGAGTCGGAGTAAGCTTTTATAAAAGCGTCTATATGATAATTTGGTGCTGTTGGGGATTGGTCACCGAGAGGTTTGTGATCAATAAAAAGCATTCCGGGATCAAAAAGCCCCATTGTTCTGCAATGAATAGCATCGGTGTTTTCGAATGCTATACTCCCTCCGGGGTCGTTTATACCTATGATATCGTATCCGGGCATTGCACTTTGATAAACGGCAATCGCAGAATCATCCTCATTGCTATACCCTGTTAAAGGAACATAAACTCTATTATTAAGAATAACCGAATTACAGTAAGCGGCATTGTGATTGTCAGGTGCGTTTACACGATAGACTCTATATGGTCTTCCATAGCAATCGGGAGTATTTTCAAAAGAATCTGCAATTGCGTCGAGTGCGGAATCATCAACCCCGTTTCTTATGATTAAAACCACTTCGTCGGAAAGCAACTTCCCGTAACAATCGATGTGATTGATGTATGAACCGAGAGGATCGGTGTAGGTGTGATAATTTGTTATTCCCCAGTAATTTTTCATAAGTGTATTGACTGAATCGTGTGATATTGTATTGTTAAATGTGTAATCGTATATTTCATCGGAGGAGAATCCAATGCCGTGACCATCGGTCATAAAATTCCCTCCGGTATGTCGAAGTTCCGTTTTCCATAGTTGAACGCCGAGAGCTGGGGCGAGATCCCAATTGGACTGATCATCATCCGTTCTCCCTGCACCATCAGCTCTATTGTAGACATGATCGGATATTCCATAATCTCCGTTGCCGTCAAAGACTCCCCACGGACCGTAATCTCTCGTCCAGTAGGAATTTGTGTTCGTTACCACATACGATACGTTAGTGATGCCATGGGATGAAAAATCGCTTTGAGCGCTTGATAAATCGGAACTCGAAACGAGGCACTTAATTTCGAGTTGTTGGGCAACATCCTGCAGCATATCCCAGGGAAGCCCTAAGGGATATCTGACAAGGACAGCATTTACGCGTTCCCATTCGGCACACATTCTGACCGGTGATGTGGGGGGAGCTGTAGGAGTAACAGAGTATCGAGGAACTCCTTTTTCGTAAATGATTTTTTGTGTCGGGCTATGCTTCGGATGGTTTGTGGAGTAACCGTTCGAATCATGTGTTTCCGCATTTGCCGGGGAGATTAAAAAGATCAAAGTAAAAAAAATAATCAAGAGATGAAAAATTTTTTTCATTACAACCTCCTTTGGATTATGCTATTATATTTTTTATTTGTTGTCAAATCCATTTATTGTGATATAATTTCGTATAAGAAGGAGGTAGCAATGGCGGATACGGTTAAAATCGGTATAATAATATGTGACAGGTACAAAAATTGTGCGGGAGGAAAGTGTTTTCGTTCGCTAAAAAAGAGAGAAGGGGCTTTTAAAAGGTATAAGGATAAAGAGATCGAATTGGT
>QNBC01000025.1 GCA_003641665.1 candidate division TA06 bacterium | reverse complement strand
CTTGAAATTCGTTAATGAAACCACAATTATATCGCCGGCTTTTATCATTCTCGATAGATTCAAAACAGCCGGTCCCGACAATCCTGTATGGGTAAAAAGAATATCCCCCGTTGTTTCAGCTATTTTCTCCCCCTCTCTATAAACCGAGATTCTTTTCCATTTTACCGTAATTCCCGACAGCTTTTCAAATCCGTTTTTTACTTTTATGGGCGTTAATGCGGCTCCCGGGTTAATTATTTTATGTCCGAAGGCTTTCGCAAACTTATAACCGTCTCCTTCCGAACCTGTAGATGGATACGATTTACCTCCTGTTGCAATTACAGTATACTTTGATTCATAAAATCCCTTTTCTGATTGTATAAAAAATCTATTATTCGCTTTTCTTATGCTTATCACAGGGGAAGAATAAATTATTTTTACTTTATTTTTTATACACTGATTCAAAATTAAGTTTAACACATCTACACTACTCATCGATTCGGGGAAAACTCTTCCCTCTTCATCTGTAACGGTTTTGAGTTTCTTTTTATTGAAATATTTAATCAAATCATTTGGCGAGAAATTAAAAATTGCAGGCTTAACAAAATGTTTCTTATCGAAATAATGCTCAATCATATCATTTGTTTCCAACATATTAGTAAAATTGCACTTTCCTCCTCCGGATATAACCAATTTTATCCCTGCTCTTTCATTCTTCTCAAGAAGGAGAACACTTCCCCCTCTTATATTTGCGGCTGTAAAAAGCCCCGCAGCTCCCGCTCCAATTATTATTACATCGTAAATCAATATGCCTCCAAGGAATAATATACATCAAATATCGCTAAATCGCAACAAATGATACAATTTTGTAAGCATAAATTAATATCAACATTTTTCCCCTTAGTTGAATTTGTCTCTATACAATTTAAATCTTGATAAATATACATAAATGTGCTATATTTCATCACGGAAAAGGAGTTATTATGGTACGTTTAGGAGTTAATCTCGACCATGTGGCAACACTTAGAGAAGCCCGAAAAGTGAATTATCCCTCACCGTTAAAAGCCGCATTTATCGCGGAGGAAGCGGGTGCTGACGGTATAACTATGCATTTGAGGCAGGATAGGAGACATATTCAGGAGAATGATATCGCAGATGTCATTAAACACATTTCCCTTCCAATTAACATCGAGCTGGCAATCGTACCGGAAATGGTAAATATCGTATCCGAGTTAAAGCCTCATCATTGTTGTCTTGTCCCGGAAAGAGTTTCAGAAATTACCACGGAAGGAGGACTTAATATCATAGAATTCGAAAATGAAACGGGAGCAGCTATAGAAAGACTAAAATCAAAAGGGATCTTCGTGAGCCTTTTTATTGAGCCAGAACTGGAAATCATAGAAAAAGCAGTCAAACTCGGAGCCGATGCAATTGAATTCAATACATCCCTTTACTCTGATTCGAAAACATCCGAAGAGCGAAATATTCAAATCGAAAGAATAAAAAAAGCGGCGAAATTTACCGCTGAAAATTACAATCTTGAAATTCATGCCGGGCACGGTTTGAATTACACAAATGTAAAGTTCATAAGGGATATTCCTGAAATTATTGAATACAACATTGGGCATAGCATTATAGCACGATCCGTATTTTCAGGTTTATACAATGCAATAATTGAAATGAGAAAATTGTTGAGGTGTTCATGAAAACAAGATATTTCAGTAATTTAACCTGGCAGGAATTTGGCGAAATCGTTCCCAAAAAAACAAGTACGGTAATATTGCCTGTAGGCACAATCGAGGCACACGGGGTTATCCCACTTGGAACAGATAATATTATTCCTCAGGATATAGCCGAATATACTGCGGAAAAGATCAATGCATTAATTGCTCCTCCTGTAAATTACGGTATCACTAGTTCTCTTCTCCCATACCCCGGCTCCATCACTCTTGAGAAAGATACTTACAAAAAGATGATTCTTGAAATAATGCTCGAACTCGCCCGAAACAAATTCAGAACAATTATAGTTATGAATGGTCATGGCGGTCAGGTCGACGAACTAAAAGAAGCTGCCCTTGAAACTTTCAAGAAAACAGGCACACGGGTAATTGTGGTTCATTGGTGGATTCTTACATATGAGTGGACAAAAGAATTTTACGGACAGATGGGTGGTCATGCCGGGATTGATGAAACAGCGGCCGTAATGGCTATTTCTCCCGAATTGGTAAAACCTGAACGTTACAGCGAATCAATGCCGAGAGAATACAAACGAGGTATACAATCCTACCCCTTTGCAGGTCCTATAATTCTCTATAAGGAGGGCGAAGGGATGCCTCTTTTTGATGCTGACAAGGCTCGCAAATTCTATATAAAAGCACGCGATATTATTCTCAGCGAAATAAAATCCATTCTAAAATCATACAAGGAATTGAATATTGATTAAGAAACTACTTTATCTGATATTGTTGATTTTTCCTCTTATGACATCCTGCAACAGAGGTAAACCTGATGTCGTTTTTTCGGTAAAGTTTACACCTTACACCATTATTGTATCCACTGCAAATAAAATTTACTACATAAATCCCGATAGTGCAACTATTTATAAAAAAGTGGATTTACCCCATTCGATTGAGAGAGTTTTTGAACCGTTCCCCTATGACAAACTCGTGCTATATAAATCGAGAAAAATCGATATTTTCAACTTAAAAACTTCATTCATAGAAAATACGATTTATGCAAGAAATACCGCATACAATCTTTTCGCCTTAAATCCTTATAAAAAGCTTATATATCAATCCGATACCGATATTTTCCTTATTGAAAATAACACACTCTACAAAATTGCCCATTCGGACATCAAAATCGATACATCCTTTACATTTAATTCCGGTAAAGACATTCTGTATCGAATTAAAAACGGTATGAACCGTATTCTTACTACCAGCAGTATGAAAATAACAAAATTGGGATACTATGATAATGTTGTAGGGTCTCCCTATCTTCATAAGCTCTATTTTGTCGATCACGGTATTCTTTCCGTTTATGATATGAAAAACGGAAAGAAAAAACAACTTGATATTAAATGTTCTCGTATCACTCTCTCCCCTGCCGGAAACAGACTCTATGTAATATCAAAAGATCAAATCAGATTGATTAGCACTTATACAAACAAAGTAGTTAAAAGAATCCCGATAAGTAATGTCAAAAATATTATATTCGCAAAAGATGGTTATCAATCTATTCTATTAAAGAAAGATTCTCTCTATGTTATTGATCCTATTACCGATTCCATTAAACTTAAGGATAGTTACACTCGTTACAACAGGATAATACCACTGAACGCAAAATTTGGATATATCGGGGTGAAAGGACATACTCTTCTTATAAAAACAGAAAATTATTCCAAAAAAATCACCTTTACAAAACCGATTATAAACACTTTTATTACTGAAATTACTCCGACACATGGAAAAAAGGCGAAGGAAAAAACAGTAAAGGGAACAAAAAAGAAATTCATCTTTTATACCGTGCAATTCCTTTCAACAAAGAATAAGAAACATGCCTTTGCACAAAGGGATAAATTTATTAAAAACGGATTACCTGCATATATTAAGCAACTAAATATTGAGAACAAAGAATGGTATCGTTTAAGAATAGGTAAATTTAAAAACAAATCGGAAGCAACACTATTTTCCGTTTACCTTACAGAAACATTAAATCATGGATGTTGGGTGACGCGTGATACACTTGATTCAATGCCAACTTATAAATTTAAAAACATCGGCGATTTGAATAACGACTCCAAGCCTGATATAGCCTTTATAGACAATAATAGGAAATTGCGAATATTCGAGATAAATTCATTCGATATCAGTTTGATTTTTACTTCGGAAAAGGAATTTCCTCCTACAACAAAACTGCTTGAGAAGGATAATATATTAAAACTAATTGCAGAGGATAATATCTACACTGTATCTTACGATAACAGAACATTCCGAATAGAAAAAGAGCAATGAACTACGCTCAAGCATTAAAACAACTTGATAAATTCATTAATTACGAGAAAAGGCTTACACATAAAGCGGAATATGATGTTGAAAATTTCAAAACATTTTTAGCCACATTAAACTCCCCTCAATTCTACGGAACAACTATTACCGTTGCCGGAACAAAGGGAAAAGGTTCAACAACGAGATACATAACCAATGCGCTCGTTAACCTCGGTTTTAATGTCGGGTCATTTTATTCTCCTCATATAAGAGATCTCCGCGAGCGAATACAATTCAACAATAATCGGATTTCCAAAGAGGATTTTTCGGAAATATTTACCTATATATTCAATCATCTACATGGAAGGGAGCAATCATACAAGACATATTTCGAGATACTGGTAACAATCGCATTTATCTATTTTATAAGGAAAAATACCGATTTTAACATACTTGAAGTCGGGCTCGGAGGAAGACTTGATTCAACAAATGTAGCTCCGAATAAATATGCCGTAATCACACATATAGGACTTGACCACACTGATATTCTCGGTAACACCGTTGAAAAAATTGCATATGAAAAGGCCGGTATCATTAAACCGGGAGGAGTTGTTATTACAGGTTTTCAAAAAAGTACGGTTACAGATGTAATACGGAAAAGAGCAAACGAAATCGGAGCAAAAATTATTATAGCAGAAGAACTTGTAGACAATATCCAAAATAACACCGGAGATGGAATAATCCGATGGTCTTTCGAAGGTGAAAAATATACTTTTCACACAAAGATGAAGGGACTTCATCAAACGGAGAACATGATTCTTGCATTTCTCACACTCCGGGAGTTAAAAAAAGACAATCTTATCCCCCAATGCTTCGATAAAACTCTATTTCTCGGGAAACCTCTTTCGGGACGATTTGAAGTAAGGGAGGTACATGGACACAAATTCATTCTGGACGGTGCTCATAATAGAGACGCAATGGAAATGCTTGTCCGAAATATAACAGAGTACTTCGGCAACAGCAGTTTGGATTTAATATTCACATGTATGCAAAATAAAGATATTGACGGAATGGTAAAGGGACTTAAAAATCTACACATAAATAGGATATTCCTTGATCAACTCAATAATCCGAGAGAAATAAATATAGATGCTTTGAAAACTACATTTTTGAAGTATGGTTTTGAGAATATTTTCACAGAAAACAGTAAAAAGTTCCTGTCTATGTCAAAAAGTGACTATATAATAATTACCGGTTCCTTTTACCTGGTAGGCAAATGGGAATTAATTCTTGACAATTTGTTTTAAATTATTATACTAATTCCATAAATTTATAATTTTAGGAGGTTTTTTTATGTTTTATCTCGCACCTTTGAGTGCCTTGGTGGCTTTGTTTTTTGCTTTTATTTTCTACAGAAACACAATGACAAAGCCGGAAGGGACCGAACGCATGATCTACATCGCTACAGCGGTGAGAAAAGGAGCAGGAGCTTATTTAGGTCAGCAGTACAAAGTCGTTGCCGTATTTTTTGTACTGACATCCTTATTTATCGCCTTCCTTTCATTCGGATTACATGTTCAATCCGCATGGACTCCATTTGCCTTCCTGACAGGAGGATTCTTCTCGGGATTAGCGGGTTACATTGGAATGAAAACAGCAACGAATGCAAGTGCAAGAACTGCGAATGCCGCTCGTAAAAGTCTGAATTCGGCTCTTCAAATTGCATTCAGAAGCGGAGCTGTTATGGGACTTACCGTTGTAGGACTTGGACTTTTTGACATTTCATTTTGGTATTTCATTTTACACAAACTCTTACACTACAACTTAACGGTTACAACAACAACGATGCTTTCATTCGGTATGGGAGCCTCTCTTATGGCATTATTCGCGAGGGTTGGCGGAGGAATATTTACAAAAGCTGCAGATGTCGGCGCTGATCTCGTGGGTAAAGTAGAAGAAAACATACCTGAGGATGACCCGAGAAATGCTGCAGTCATAGCCGATAACGTAGGAGATAATGTAGGTGATGTCGCGGGTATGGGAGCCGATTTGTACGAATCATACACGGATGCAATTTTATCGGCGAATGCCCTTGGTGTTTCCGCTTTTACACTAACAAACCCGAAACTCGTTGAAAATGCGGTTATACTTCCTCTTTTCCTTGCAGGACTCGGGATTCTTTCTTCAATTATCGGTATTTTCTTTGTTAGAACAAAAGAAGATGCCACTCAAGGAACTCTTATAGCCGCATTGAATAGAGGAATAAATCTCAGTGCTATTTTAATTGCAATTGGTTCATTTTTTATAGTTAAATGGTTGATGCCTTCTAACTTGGGTATATGGGCATCCCTTGTAATCGGTCTTATTGTCGGTATTATCATAGGAAAAAGTACTGAATATTATACATCAAGTGAATATAAACCGACAAAACATATATCAAGTCAGTCTCAATCAGGCGCAGCTACTGTTATAATTTCAGGTCTAGCAGAAGGAATGAAATCCACCGCTATACCCGTTATCACGGTATCCACAGGGATTCTGCTTTCGTTCTGGCTATCCAAAGGATTCACACATCCCATAGTAGGTTTATACGGTATAGCGATTTCAGCAGTAGGTATGCTCTCAACTCTCGGTATTACGCTTTCCACCGATGCTTACGGTCCTATTGCCGATAATGCCGGAGGAAACGCCGAGATGTCAGGATTATCCGAAGACGTTCGTAAAAAGACCGATGCACTCGATTCACTGGGCAATACTACCGCTGCCACAGGAAAAGGTTTCGCAATCGGTTCCGCTGCATTAACAGCACTGGCTTTACTTGCCGCTTATGTGGAAGAAATAAGGGCAAGCATGATAAGAGCAGGGCAAACAGTGCTTTCCGTTGGGGGTAATACGGTACCTGTAATAAGTGCCAATTTACACGATTTTATGATACATTTTAACGCCACTCTAATGAATCCTACTCTTGTAGTTGGTATATTCATAGGCGCTGCAATGCCATTTCTATTTGCCGGTCTAACAATGAGTGCAGTGGGAAGAGCAGCAGGCAAAATGGTAGATGAAGTAAGAAGACAATTCCGGGAAATTAAAGGTATAATGGAAGGAAAAGCCGAACCTGATTATGCTGCATGTGTTGACATTGCGACCAAAGGAGCTCAGCATGAGATGATACTTCCGTCGACACTTGCGGTTGTTGTACCAATCATTATCGGTTTGATACTAGGTGTTCCCGGTGTTTTAGGACTTTTAATCGGTAGTTTATCGAGCGGATTCGTTCTAGCAATTTTTATGGCAAATGCCGGCGGAGCATGGGATAATGCCAAGAAATATATCGAAGAGGGTAATTTCGGTGGAAAGGGCAGTGAGCCTCATAAAGCCGGTATTGTTGGAGATACGGTAGGCGATCCGCTAAAAGATACATCGGGACCTTCACTAAATATTTTGATAAAACTCATGAGTATGGTAAGCATCGTCGTCGCGGGTTTAATAGTAGCATATCATCTCATCTGATTTGCTTATAACATAAAAATATAGAAAAGGGGATAAAAATATCCCCTTTTTTTTACTTATCGAATTAAATATCAATGATTCTTTATATTCCGTATAATTCTCTGAAACAGATTTTTCTTTTTGGGATTAATGAAAATGTATACTTTCTCCCCTTTTTTCACCATTCCGATCTGTTCTCTGGCAATTTTCTCAATATAAAAAGTATCGTTTTTGAGTCTTTCATTTTCTCTTTCCAAAGAATCTATACTCAACGTAATCGATTTGATATTCTTTTTTATAATGTTTAATTTCATCTCCATAGAAATTATCCCCACTACTTCTCTCAGTATGAAAAACAAAATAACAACAATTAGTACAGAGAGGAGAATGTTTACTATTCTCCTCCCCGATTTTTCCTTATCAAAGTGTAAATACTTATTTCTCAATACTTGCAAAAGCCTCTTTGCCTAAAAATATAGCTTCACCGAACATCTCTTCTTCAATTTCCATCAATCTATTGTACTTATCAATCCTTTCTTGCCTCTGTACCGAACCTGTCTTTATAAATCCCGTGTTCATGGCAAATGCAAGGTCAGCTATCGTAGTGTCGCAAGTTTCTCCGGATCTGTGCGAGACTACACATGTCCATCCGTGATTTTGAGCATATTTTATCGTATCCAGTGTTTCGGTCAATGTCCCAATTTGATTGAGTTTTATAAGTATTGAATTTGCAACATTCTCCTCTATACCTCTTTTTAGCCTGTTGATATTTGTAACAAAGATGTCATCTCCTACATTCTGGACTTTTTTACCGAGAACACTATTTAAGTGCTTCCAACCTTCCCAATCATCTTCAGCAAGTCCATCCTCAATATTAAGAATATGATACTGTCTCACCCATTTTTCATATAATTCGACTACCTTACCGGCATCGACTGGAGATTGAAACTCCTTTAAATGGTATTTGCCGTCATGGAAAAATTCGCTTGCAGCTGCATCGAAGCCTATTGTTATATCCTCTCCGGCTTTGTAATGAGCTTTATCAATAGCTTCCAGAATAAGCTCGAATGCTTCGCTGTTACTCTTGAGTTTTGGTGCAAATCCACCTTCATCACCGTAATTGGTACTGTAATCTTTAGATTTTAAAATTCCCTTTAAGGCATAAAACACCTCTGAGCCCATTCGAATAATATCCTTATAATTTTCTCCTTTAAGGGGCATTATAAGAAATTCCTGAATATCAAGGCCGCTATCCGCATGTTTCCCACCGTTAAGAATGTTCATCATTGGTACAGGAAGAATTTTTGAATTAACTCCCCCTATATATTTGTAAAGCGGTATACCGAGATATTCACTGGCAGCCCTTGCACATGCCACGGAGACACCTAAAATTGCATTGGCACCCAACTTGCTTTTGTTTTCGGTTCCATCGAGTTCAAGCATAAGATTATCTATATAAAGTTGATCCAATACATCCTCTCCCAATAGTTCCGGGGCAATAATTTTTTGGATATTTTCTATTGCTTTAAGAACCCCTTTCCCGTTATACCTCTTAGCGTCGCCATCCCTGAGTTCCAGGGCTTCGTGTGATCCGGTGGAAGCACCGGAGGGAACAGTAAATCTGCCATAAATTCCGGATTCAAGTATAACATCAACCTGGACAGTCGGATTCCCTCTTGAATCTAAAACTTCTCTTGCCTCAATCATTTCAATTAAGCTCATGATACCTCCTGATTACAATTTATATAAATCCGTTCTTCTATCACTAAAAAGGTCATTCATCTCATTAATACGCTTGTCTCTCGCCAATGCCTCGTCAATATCGATTTTTTTAAAGATTTCATCGGTTTCATCTGCTGACAAAATAATATTTCCGTCAGGTGATACAATCTGGCTCTTCCCCGTAAAGCGGACTTCGTATTCTCCCCTCTTATCCATCCCTGTTCTATTTGCCGTTATGATATAAACCCTATTCTCGAGTGCTCTTGTTATCATTGCTTTTTGACAATAGGGCATTACCAGATTTGCGCTATGGCATATGATATCTGCACCGTGTAATGCCAATGTCCGCATCATTTCGGGAAACATCCAATCGAAACATATCATAAGTCCGAGCTTTGCCCCGCCTGTATCAAATATCACATATTTAGAATTACTTTTGTCAAACAAAAACTTTTCTTTATAAAATAAATGGGCTTTCCTATAAATCGCTACTTTTTCTTCATAAATTACAAATTGAGAATTGTAAATTTTTTCTCCGTCTTTCTCGGCAAAGCCACCTACAATCACAGCATTCTTCTCTTTGGATAGATTGCGAAATACATCAATTGTATGTGAATTACTTACGGATTCTGCATATTTCCCCGTTTCAACTTTATCTAAAAATAGATAACCTGTTGTAAAAAGCTCGGGTAAAACAATTAAATCCGCTCTATCTTCTCCTATGAGCTCCATTACTTTTTTAATATTCTTTTCCTTTTCTCCGAATCTCGGAGAAAATTGAACGAATCCTATTTCCATTGCCCTATATTGTTAAAGTTTCTGTAAGGAGAAAATAAGCTGCTATCGCTGGCAATTGGTTTTATGACTCTTACATTTAGAAATAATCTCGTGCTCTTGTTTAACTTATATGTCATTTTTAATTCCGGAGCAATAAAAGAATTTTTGTTAATCTGCAGATACGATATTTTCATATCGGTTTTTAGTCTGTTATTATGACGATTTACAAGATTCAATGTGTACTGTTGAAGAAAATAATTCCCGCTCCCTGTAGAGACAAAGGAATATGAAACGGAAGGTTTCACCTTATAACCGTTTATAACCGGACTATTTGCATAAATAACAAACGGGAACGCAAGGATAAGTGACAGGAACTTTTTCATTTTTACCTCCTCATGAATTATATAGCAGATAACCATTTTGTCAAGATAAGATACCGAAAAATAGCACAAAATTATATACAATTGAAAGATACCTATGCTTAAATATATTTATGACACTCCTTTAAATAAATAATAAACCTTAAAATCGGAAAATAAAGAAATATAATTTTATCTGAATAAATATTCGTTTGACTTTGTATCTAAATTAGAGTTAGAATATAAGAAAGGAGGAACTATGCAATTATGGATGGTTTGGTTGGCTTTAGCTTTACTGTTTTTTATACTTGAAATTATTTTCCCTGCATTTTTCTTTATGTGGTTCGGCGTTTCAGCTGCAATTGTCGCATTAATAGCACCATTACACCTTAATATCTATTTACAGTTTGCAATTTTTGCAGTTTTAGCATCTGTTTTCGCTATACTTTCAAGAACCATTTTTAACAAATATTTCTACAAAAATTCGGATAAATTACCGAAAACGAATGTGGAAAAATATATAGGGAAAACATTAATTGCTCTTGAGGATATAAATAACATTAAAGGAACGGGAAAAGTAAAGATTGACGGCGTTTTATGGAATGCACGAAGTATCGATGATAATAATGTTATAAAGAAAGGCAGGGAAGTCATTGTTGAGAAGGTAGAAGGTGTAACATTTTATGTTAAAGAAAAAGAAAAGGAGGAATAATGGTTATTCTTATAATTTTCCTGATAATCCTGGCAATTATTTTCGTCGTTAAAGGTATCTTTATTGTTAATCAAGCTCATGTTGTAATTGTTGAACGTCTCGGGAAGTTTCAAAAAGTCGCTGAAAGCGGTATACATTTTATGTGGCCGTTTGTAGATAACATACGACCGTTCAGATCTATACACGGGTATGTTTCCAAAATAGACCTCCGTGAACAAGTCCTTGATTTCGATCCCCAACCGGTTATAACAAAGGATAATGTAACAATGCAAATTGATACTGTTGTTTACTATCAGATTACAGATCCCGCTAAAGCAATGTATGAAATCAATAATCTTGTTCTTGCAATTGAAAAACTAACAATAACAACATTAAGAAACGTTATAGGAGATTTAACTCTGGACGAAACCCTTGTATCACGCGCCAGAATTAACAGTGATATGCAACAGATACTCGATGAAGCTACTGACAAATGGGGCGTCAAGGTAAACAGAGTAGAATTGAAGAATATCAATCCGCCTGAGGAAATACAGGAAGCTATGGCAAAGCAAATGAAAGCGGAAAGAACAAAACGTGCAACAATACTTGAAGCAGAAGGTTTAAAGAGAGCAGCAATTTTAAAAGCCGAAGGACAACAGCAGGCAGCAATTAACATAGCAAAAGGAGAAAAAGAGGCAAAAATTTTAAGAGCCGAAGGTGAAGCTATGGCAATTAAGCAAGTATATGATGCAATTCATAAGGGAAAACCGACACAAGATCTCATTACTATTAAATATCTTCAAACTCTTTCTGAAATGGCAAAGGGAGACAGCAATAAGGTATTCATTCCATATGAAGCCTCAGGAGTATTGAGTTCACTGGGTATGATTAAAGAGATTTTTAATACAACCAAAAAAGAAAAAAAATGATAGATAAATGATGATATGTAGAATCATTAACTAAAAAAAGGGGAGCAAAAAGCTCCCCTTTCTCTTTTCAGGAATATATTATTCAGCCTCTTCTTCCTGAGCTTCGCCTTCGGCTGTTTCGCTTTCGGCTAATTTTTTCTTGTATTCACTTATAACGGCATCCTCAATTTTTTTGCGCATTTCATTATTTATAGGATGCGCGATATCACGATAAGTCCCGTCTTTTGCTTTTCTTGAAGGCATTGAGATGAACAAACCGTTGCTTCCCTCGATGATCTTCAAGCCCCTTACGACAAAGCTGTTGTCAAACGTTACGTTTGCAAATGCTTTGAGTTTCGGTTCACTACGAAGCGTAATTCTGATTTCTGTGATTTCCATAAAAAACTCCTTTTGTTGTTAATTTACACCGTCGATTTGCAGGCAAACACCTCTAAATCCGGAGATGCTATCCTCTCCTTTATCATTAACGCCTGTTCTTTGTTCTCGACAATTCCGAAAATTGCCGAACCGCTACCGGTTAAACAAGCACCTAATGCTCCAACTTCCATCATTTTGTTTTTGAGGGATAATAAGTCCTTATATTGTTCAAAAACAAGATTCTCAAAATCATTACTCAGTGCCGATGCCATCAATCTAATATCCTTATTAAAAATACTATTTCTTATTAAAATAATATTTTCTTTTGACTTTGTCAAGTCATTTTTTATACTTCTGTAAGCGTATGCCGTATCAATATCTATGTACTTAAATTTGGCTATTACAAAATTAATATCAAAGTTATCGAATTGTCTTACCAATTTATCCCCAATACCTGTAACTTCAGCAATACCGGGGAAGAAGAAAAACGGTATGTCAGCTCCAACATTTTTCCCCGCTTCAACAAGCTCATTCATCTCGTAATACCCGTTGAGATATTTATTTAACAAAAGAGCAACGGCAGCTGCATCCCCACTGGCGCCGCCAAGTCCTGCTTTCGAAGGAACAATTTTATTCAAATGAATATCTATTTCATAAGGTATAGGTTTTATTCCATTTAATTCCCTTATAACTTTAAAAATCGTATTGTTTTCGTCGTTTGGTATATTTTTGTCCGAACAAGACAAATTTATTCCAAGGCGTCTTGATTTCTCCAATGTAATATTTATATAATCTCCAAGATCCGTTTTAACCATTATTGTGTGAATTTCATGATATCCGTCATTTCTCAGTGCACCGACTTCGAGGAATAAATTGAGCTTCGATTTGCTTTTTATATTAAATGATTCCATTTATATAATCTTTTATTACATCTCTCCAATTTTGTAATTTCTCTCCCGTAACCGCAGTGTATTTTTTTGTGGATAAACATGTATATGTCGGACGAACAGCGACAGATTTAATTTCCTCCTTAGAAACAGGTATAATCCTTCCCGATTTTACATCCAAAAGATCTTTTATATAAATCCCCATATCGTATCGAGTTGTACATCCCCCATTTACTATATTAAAAATTCCCGTTTTACCGGCTTCGATAAGTTTCATAATCGCTTCTGAAACAGTAGTTGTGAAGGTGGGATTGCCCCATTTATCGCACACTAATTTAACAATTTCATCATTCAATAATTGTCTTATCAATTGATCGACAAAATTTAATTTTCCTTTACCGAATAACCATGCAACTCTTATAATAAGAAAATTATCCGTTTCAGAAATTATCCGTTTTTCCCCTTCAAGTTTGCTTTTTCCGTATATGTTAACAGGATTTGCTTCCTCCTCTTCCGCATATTTACCATCCTTTTCCCCATCAAACACATAATCGGTACTTATATGCACTAACAACTTATTTTTCTTTCTGCAATATCTAGCCAATTCTCCGGGGGCATCAGCATTTACTTTAAATGCTTTGTCTCTCTCCGATTCGCACCTGTCAACATCCTTAAATGCCGCAGTATTAATAATAATGTCATAATCGTCGAGTAAATAATAATTGTCTTTGTTCGCGATATCCAATTCGTAATGTGAAAATGAAAATATATCATATTTCTTTTCGAAGGTCTTTTTAACGGAATAAGCCAAAAGTCCCCCTCCCCCTAAAATAGCAACTTTATTCGTCATAATGTATATTTTCCATTATAAATTTGAACAATTCATTAAGTGCCGTATCAATTCCTTCCGGGTCCTTTCCTCCACATTCAGCCATTTTATTATTCCCTCCACCGCCGCCTTTTATATGTCCAGCCATATATTTTGCGATTTGTTTTGCCCCTATCTTCTTAATTAAATCATCGGAGACCCTTATTACAACATATGGTCTGTTTTCAATAATATTTGCTATCACCAATATATAAGTATTCAAAAGTTTCTCTTTCGCCACATCCATAAAACGTTTTGTAGTTTCCTTATCCCCAAAATCAAGCTTATACGGGAAAATTTTTATTCCGTTAAAATTCCCTATATTCTCCATGGCTTTAGGCATCAGCGCATTAATAAGTTTATATTCAAGCTTTTCATTTGCTTTTTTCAACCTATTGTTTTCATTAAGTAACTTTAAAATGCTATCTTCAACTTTTTTTACCGGAGTTGAAAGGATGGAAGAAATGGATTTAACAAGTTCTTCATCTTCCTTTGCTTTTTCGTAAGCATAAAAACCGGTAATACACTCCACCCTTCTAATCCCGGAAGCAACTGCCGTTTCGTTTATAATCCTGAATAACCCAATTTCACCGGTATTGGAAAGGTGAGTGCCTCCGCAAAATTCTTTTGAAAAATCGCCAATTGAAACGACTCTCACAATCTCACCATATTTTTCACCAAAAAGAGACATTGCTCCTGTTTTTTTTGCTTCTTCAATGGGGAGTTCTTGCACTTTAATGGGAATATTACTCAATATCTTTTCATTGACAATTGTTTCCACTTCATTCAACTCCTCTCGTGTCAGGGGAAGCGGATGAGAAAAATCAAAACGCATCTTCTCATCTCCGACAAAAGAACCTTCCTGATGAACATGTTCACCTAATACTTTTCTAAGAGCAGCATGCAACAAATGAGTGGCAGTATGATTTCTCGCCACGTCAAAACGTTTCCTTTTATCAACTTCGGCAAATACATTTTCATTTTTAATCTCTCCGTGCAATGTTCCTATGTGAATATTTCCCATATGGCTCTTCTGTGTATCCGCAACATCTATATACCAATCACTACCTGCAATTTTCCCGCTATCACCTATTTGTCCCCCCGATTCTGCATAAAAAGGTGTTTCCTCAAGGATAATGTCTACTAATTTTCCTCTGATTCTATATGCATTGATTTTACTACTGCAGGAAATCTTATCATAACCCACGAATCGTGATTCGCCTTTATTAAAATAGATCCACTGATATTTCCCCTCTTCTTTAAATTTTGAACTTCTCTTTGCCTTTTCTTTTGCATTTATAAGTTCTTCTTCAAATCCCTTCTCATCTATTTCAAATCCATCATCTTCTACAATAATTTTCAAAAGGTCAATTGGAAATCCATACGTATCATAAAGTATAAATAGTGATTTCCCATCAAGAATCTTTCTGTTTTTTCTCTCCGCTTCTTTTTTTATCTCCTCATAGTAAAACAATCCTTTTTTCAAACTCTTAAAAAATTTCTCTTCCTCGGATTTTATTATCATTGATGTTTGTGAAGATTTCTCCTTTATTTCCGGATATGTATCCCCTAAAATGTCTACAACCGGGCTAACGAGTTTATACAGTATAGGTCGCTCAATCCCCATAATATTCAGTTGTCTTACCGCACGTCTTAAAATCCTTCTTAAAACGTAACCTCTACCTTCATTCGAGGGATAAATACTCTCCGAAATTGCCGCAACAAGTGCCCTTATATGATCGGCAACTATTCTCATTTCAACAAGATTATCTTTATATGATTTATTCGTTATACTCACTAATTCTTCTATTATGGGATAAAACAGATCGGTTTCATAGTTGGATTTCTTACTTTGCATAACCATAGCAAGCCTTTCAAGCCCCATTCCTGTGTCTATGCCACGATTTTTAAGAGGTTTTCTTGTCCCATCAACAGATTGATCAAACTGTGGAAAAACAAGATTCCATATCTCTATAAATCTATTACAATCATTTTCTATAGTACATTTTCCCGGCATATTAGCAAACTCCACTCCAAGGTCGTAGAATATTTCCGATGAGGGGCCACATGCTCCTTGCCCTCCTGCAGGTCCCCAAAAATTTGATTTGTCTCCAAGTTTAATTATTCTCTTACTTTCAAGTCCTACTTCATTTTGCCATATACCATACGCTTCATCATCGGATTCATGAACG